>VBOW01000031.1 GCA_005893275.1 Candidatus Eisenbacteria bacterium
GGCTCGCAGATCATGCATTACATCGAAGCGTCCGATGCGGCGTCGGGTTACCGCCTCGCGATCGAAAACGGGCTCCCCGGCGACGACTATCTTCTCGCGGACGACCGCCCCGCCACGCTCGGCGCGTTCCTGGGGCTGGTCGCGAGGGAAATGGGCGCCCCGCCCCCGCAGCCGATCCCCGAGGAGGACCTGATCCCGGTGCTGGGGGCCTGGACCGTCGAGGCCTACACGTATTGCCCCAAGGTCGACAGCTCCAAAGCCCGCGTGCGGCTCGGGTGGTCTCCGCGCTACCGCACGATCGAGGAGGGGGTCCCCGTGGTCGTGCGCGAGTTCCGGCGCACGGCCCAAGCGCTGGCCGTCTAACCGACGGCTCTTTCGAGCCACCGGCCCCGCAAAATTCCCCAACCTGGGATCCGCCTCCCCAGGGCCCTCTTTCGTAATCCCCTCGAAAAGCTAGGGATGCCGGCCGACCCGTGGGGGCACGCTCCATGCGCTACGCGAAGGCGAGACAAGGTGCCTCGATGGAGGGGCGGATAGGGCTCGCAAGCGGTGACAGAGGAGGCGGCATGAAGCATCGGTGGAGGACAACGGCGGGGCTCGCGCTCGTGGCAGGAATCGGCCTCGCGCTTGCCGGGTGCGCCCGGTCGCCGCTCGCGGTTCCGAACGGAGGAGCTGCGGGGACGTACGCATCACCTCCGATCATCACGGTCTCCTCGGATGGGACGCTGGGCTACGTCCCGGCTCCCGTCGGCATGGCGGCGGAGGGAGCCCTGAGGGGCGGGCGCCTGACCTCCCGATCGCTGAGTGTCTCCGCCACGGTGGAGGGTGCGCGCGGCGGCACGATTCGAGCCGGGCGTTTCAGCGTCCAGATTCCCGCCGGCGCGTTCAGTGGCTCGGCCACGGTCATGGTCTCCATGGCCGATTCCACGGTAATGATGTGCGACCTCACGATCTCGCCCAAATCGGCGAACGTGTTCAAATATCCGGCCGTGTTGACCGCGGATCTCTCCGGGACCTTGGTCGACACCTCGACGTTCCCTTCCACCGTCACGGTGTACTGGTACGACCCGGTCCGGCGCGTTTGGGTGAATCTGGCCGCCCAATGCTGGGTATCCGGCTCGTCCGTTTCGGCCTCTCTCGATCATTTTTCGAAATACAGCGCCGGCAAGGCGGGCTGGTAAAGGGACCATGGCACTTATCGAATATGTCGCGCTCGTCATCCTGGGAGGGCTCGTGCTTGCCTGGGAGGCCTGGGCGCCCGGTCAAGCGGGTGCCGAGCCCCTCACGCTGCTCTTCTGGGTCCTGGCGAATATGCTGGGCGAGCTTCTCTGGCTTCCGGCGCCCAAGGAGCGGGGCTACCTGAGCATGGCGACCGCCGCGAACTTCGCGACGCTCCTCATCCTTCCCGTTTCGCTCGCGGTCACGGTGACGGTGCTGGCCGGCGCGCTCGTGGACCTCCTGTTCCGGCATCGGCGCTGGTATCAGGTTCTCTTCAACGCATCCGTCTGCTGCATCGCGGTATTCTCGGCGTCCCACGTGTTCACCTCGGTGGGCCAGGGAAGGGATGGGCTCGAGAACCTGCTCTCACCGCTCAACGCCGGCGCGCTCGTGCTCTCGGCGCTGACGTACTTCCTGGTGAACACATGGCTCGTGACGGGGGTCGTGGCGCTCGATCAGAAGTTGAAGCCGTGCCCCGTGTGGGCCACGACGTTCGCCTCGCCCCAGGAAGTCTTGGGCTCCTTCGTCCTCTTCACCTTGGGGCTCCTCTTCGCGGCGCTCTTCCTCGCGTGGGGCTATCTGAGCGCCTTTCCGGCCACGATCGCCACGTGCTTCGTGCGGGGTGCATACAATCGCTACGTGGAGGCGCGGGGGGCGCCTCAAGCTATTGCATCTCGAGCAGACGCTGCCTCAGGTCCGGGCTGAGCGTCCCGACATAGACCTCTTCGGCCGGGCCGGTCATGATGAGACTCAAGTCGGACCCGACCTCGACTTCCAGCTGCCCCCCTTCCATCAGCACGGTTACCTTTCCATCGACAAGGCCCCGGTCGAAACACGCCGTCGCGACGGCGCACGCGCTCGTGCCGGAGGCGAGCGTGTGCCCCGCGCCCCGCTCCCAGACGAGCGCCCGCGCGCTGGCGCGGGATTCGGCGGCGGCGATCTGCACGTTGATGCGCTGGGGGAATTGCGCATGTCGCTCCACCAGAGGACCGATCGCGAATAGGCGCTCGCGCGTCAGGGGCTCGCCGAAAATGACGCAATGCGGGTTCCCCACCGAAACCACCGTCACGTCGAGACGGCGGCGCTCGATCGCGAGCGAGCGAATCGCGCGATCGATGCTCGCCCGCCCCATCTCGAGCCGCACCGCGTAGACCCTCCCGGCCCGCCGGTAGACCTCGGTCGTGACCGGCCCCGCCGCGGTTACGATCACAAAGGTGCTCTCGATCGTGTAGCCGTGGTCGCTCAGGAATTTGGCCGCGATTCGAAGCCCGTTCCCGCTCCGTTCCGCTTCCGAGCCGTCGGGGTTCCAGATCCGGGCGAAGAACCCATCGACGCGTTTCGTGACCTCCAGCACCCCGTCGGAGCCCAAGCCCAGGTTCCGATGGCAGAGGAGGCGTACCCGCTCGGGCGTGAGCGGGATTCCGAAGCGCTCGCCGTCCACCACGATGTAGTCGTTCCCCAGGCCGTGTCCCTTGACGAAGTCAGCTCCGAGCATCGTCGGATTCCAGTCCGGCGGCCGAGAGCGCCTCCCGGACCACCGCGTCCCCCGCCATGGGAGCGCAAAGCTCGATCGCCTCGCGCACGCCCGCGCGGGTGCCGCCCACGTGGATCGCGCCGATCGCGTGAGAGCGGAGCTGGCGCCACATGCGCGAGGTGGCGAGGATCGCCACGATGCAGTACTCGCGCGTGACGGTGTCGAGCCCGGGGCGGGAAAGCGTCTTTCCGTAGCCCTCGAGAATCATCCAGGAAGCGAGGTCCGGGGAGAGATCCCGCATGGTTTCCATCAGCTTGACGTAGTTCTTGCCGTAGACCCGCCGGCAGAGCGACTCCCCGGCGTGATTCCACTCGGATGGATTGGCCGGCTTCTCCGGACCCGGGCGCGCGCCGTGGCGCGCGAGCACGGGCTTCGCGGCGAAGAAGGCCTCGATGGCATGCGGGAATCCGAGGAAAAGATAGGATTGGAGGAGTGTTTCGTAGACCGCCTCGGGGGCGGCTCCTTCCCGGAGCGCCTCCGCCGCGTGATCGGCGGTCCCGGAGGCGTCCCCCGCCGCGATCGCCGCTGAAAGAGAAACGAGCCGCGCTTCGGGGGGACGTAGCGCTCGCGCCCGCTTGCCCGGGTCAGCGGCCAAGGGCGTGGGACAGCTTGGGCAGGGTGACGTCCATGCGGTATGGGATATTCATGTGGCCGTCCTCGAACTCCTCGTACTCATGGGGGACCCCCAGCGCTTCAAGCCGCTTCACGAAACACCGCGCGCCCAACTCGAGAAAGTATTCGTCCTCGCGGCCGCAGTCGAGAAAGAGAAGCCGGAGTTTCTTCAGGCTCTCGGCGTGCCGGTCGACCAAATAGAGAGGATCCCATTCGAGCCAGCGCTTCCACACGTCCTCGTGGATCGCGCCGGTCTCGAGATCGAAGGGGAGGTCGCAGTAGGCCGGCGGGACGGCCACGTTCGGCGAGTAGGCGGCGCTCATCGCGACGATATTGAGCGCCGCGATGTCTTCATGGCGCTTCCGAGGCGATCTGCGGAGGTTGCTCAGCCAGGCGGCAAGGCCGCCCCCCTTGCGGATGGTGCGCAGCGCGGGAGCGAAATCGCGCTTGTAGCAGTGTTCGAAATAGATGTCGCCGCTGTGGCAGACGACCGCGCCGAAGACATCCGGGTGGCGCATGCCGAGCCTGAGCGCGCCGTAGCCGCCGCTGGACTTGCCGATCACGCCGCGATGCTCCGGGGCGGAGAGTGTCCGGTACCGGGAATCGACGAACGGCACCAGCTCTTGGATGACGTGGTTCTCGTACTCGCCAAGCGCGGGAGAATTGACGTACTGGCTCCCGCCCAGGTGGGTGAAACAATCCGGGAGCGCCAGAATCATGGGGTTCGTCCGGCCGTCCGCGATGAGGGAGTCCATGCGGTCTCCGATACCGGGCATCCAGGGGCTGTCATTCAGGAGCATCCGCCCGCGTCCGGTAAAACCGCTCAAACACCACGCGACGGGGTAGCGCTCGCCCCCGTGTTCGTACCCGGGCGGGAGGTATAGGTAAAGATCGCGGGCGTCGGGATCACCCGGAAGATTCCCTCGCAGGACCGAGCTTTCCACCCGCTCGCTTCGAATCCTGCCGCGCGGGATTTCCATGCCGGGAGCCTATGGGCGCGAAGCACGTGTGTCAATTCGAGGCCGTGCTGTTAGAGTAGCCGGATCGACATGACGATCGCGACCGGAACGCATCTCGGGCCGTACGACCCCCGGCTGAAGAGCTTCCGGGTCTCATGACGGGTCCCTTCTTCACGACCGCAGGGATCGTGGTAGCGGCACTCTACTGGCTCGAGGCGGGCGTGAGCGCCGTCCTCGGCAATCGCTGCACCCCCGGTCTCGGAAGCGTCGAGCCTCTCCCCGACGAGCGGCTCCCTTCCCTGAGCATCATCGCCACCGCGAAAGATGAAGCGGAGGGGGTCGAACAGGCCGCACGCTCGCTCCTCGCCCAGGACTATCCCCACGTCCGGACGATCATCGCGGACGACCGCTCCACGGACGCGACCGGCCGAATCCTCGACCGCCTTGCCGCGGAGGAGCCCCGGCTTCACGTGCTCCATGTCGGGTCCCTTCCCGAGGGGTGGATCGGAAAATGCCACGCGCTCGCCCTGGGCGCCGAAGCGTCCGACTCCGACTGGATCCTTTTCACCGATGCCGACGTCACCCTGGCGCCCGAAGCGGCCCGCCGCGCGGTCTCCCTCGCGGTCCGCGGCGGATGGGACCACGTCGCGGTCGGGCCGGACATGCGCATCGAAGGCCTGGGCGAGGCCGTATTCATCGCGGCGTTCGTCGTCATTTTCAACGCATCCCTGAGGCCGTGGCTCGCGTCGGATCCGCGTCGGAGGAACGCAATCGGGATCGGCGCCTTCAATCTGGTGCATCGGGACGCGTATCGCCGGGCGGGAGGCCATGCCAAGATTCGCTACGAGCTGCTGGACGATATCGCTCTGGGCAAGATGTTGAAGGAGAGCGGAGCGCGGCAGGTCTTCGCGAGGCACGATGGACTGGTAGCCGTGCGCTGGCACGAGGGGGTTTCCGGGCTCGTGCGCGGGGTCGAGAAGAATGCGTTCCCGGCGGCGCGCTACAACGTTCTCCTAGGGCTCGTCGCCCCCTGGGTCCAGCTCGCGCTGGGATGGGCGCCCCTCATCGGACTCTTCTTGCCGGGCCCCTCGCCCAAGATCGCCGCGCTCGCCGCCTGGGCCGGAGTCTTTCTCTGCTATCGCGAAGCGGGGCGAAACGTGAACATCCGGATCTGGCAGGCGATCCTCATGCCCGTCGGGGTGACGCTTTTTCTTTACTCCTTCGTCCGCTCGATGATGGTGACGCTGAAGCAAGGAGGCGTGCTCTGGAGGGGGACCTTCTATTCACTCCCGGAGCTCCGGCGGAGGATGATTCGGTGAGGGCGCTGTGGTCTGTCGTGCAAAAAGAAACCCCCAAAGTTTTACCTTTAGGGGTCCTCGCCGCGCACCATGGGGGGTCAGGGCTGAAACGATGCGCGGCAACGAGTGATTACCACGCACACGACATGCCAATTTTTCGGGCAACCACGACGAACCCTCAAGTTCTTTGTGAAGGCGAGATAGAGCCCGCTCGCGCCTGGATGAATCGAGCCGCGCCGGAAGGGACTGTCGCATCGCGTACAAGCCTCGTACCTCCCGGTACGTGGCGCGCGGGGCGATCGCCGCATCGAGGCCGGGACTCCTAAGCTTCGGGTGCGGCGATTTCCTCCATAGTTTTACGGAGGAGTTCGGACGCTTCCCGGGCGATCGGTTCGAAGTTTTCCGGCTTCGGGAAGCGGATCGCCACCGACGCTGGAATCGGAATGATCCATTCCGCGAGGGGTGTCCCGAGTGCTCGCGTGAAGATCCCCGCGGGAGTCGGCCACGGCGCGGCGGGCCAAATCTCGGGGCCCTCGGAAACCGACTTCGCGAGTTTGATCTGAGCCTGGATCGAGGGATGATGGATGCCGATGCGATCCCAGAGGAATCCTTCGGCGATCTCGACCCTGGTTCCCCCTGCCAGCCGCCGAGCGCGCTGAAGGAGATCGGCGGGCTCCATGCTTTCAACCGTCTCGAACACAAGCCAGGCTTGTGGGCGGTCCGGATGCCTGACTTGTGGGACCACGACCTGACCCCGCGGATCGAAGAGCGCGCTTTTCAAGCGTTCCTCCCCTGCGCCGGGGAAGGGTCCTGGATCGTCCGAGGCCTCCTCGAGGAAGTCGAGCGCGTCGCGATTTTGTCCGAGCTTGCGCAGCAGCTCGAAGTCTAGAGGCCGCGGACCGTACGCCTCCGCCCGCAGCTCCTCGATCATCCTGTCGCGGATCCGGTACGGATTCGCCCCGGCATCCCAGATCCCGAGCACGACGCGTCCCCTCGCCCCCAGGTAAATGCGCCTTCTCCGCGGCGCCCGAGGTCCGATCCTGAGCCAGAACGCCGCCTTCGCTTGGAGCCGCGGCCGATACTCGGTGAGGAGCTCGGCGAGCATCAAGGATCCTTGCGTCGCGGCCGGAGCCACCACCAGGGCCGCGGGGATCGCTTCATCCGGGTTCGAGCCGAGACCCGCCAGGGAGGCGACGAGGGCGAGCCGTTCCGCCCCCTCGATGGCCGCGGGGAGCACCGGAAGCGACTCGGCGTGCCACGCCGCGAAGAGCAGAACGCGGGGGGTCACGCCGCCAGGTGGCACGAGAAGAAAGAATGGCACAACCCACTTCTTTTCAATGAGTTCGAGCGAGAGCGCTTCGCCCGCCCACTCGAGCCCCTTGCGCGCCTCGGCCACCGTGAGCTGCGGAAGGGTTTCTCGTGGAAGGGACAGAAGAGGCTGCAGGGCCTTGATGTAGTTCGAGGCTTCGAGTGGCATCGACGCGGTTGAGCCTGGGTTCGGTGGGGAATCAACCCTGTTTGAGTGGGCCGCGAGGCATCATAACCCAGCCAGATTGTTGGAAAATCGCAATTTGACTTGACACCCGATTTCTTGGAGTTGGACTATCAACAATATGGTCGCTCGCGAGGCGGAATTCCCTCGAGGAGCGAGCCGGCCTTGTGTGGGGGGAGGAGTGGGGCGATGGAAGTAAAGCTACCCGACTGCCGGAAGTGCAATAACGGGGTTCTGATCCCCCTGTCGGACTACGGCAGGGATGGCGCTCCGATCACCTTCAAAGCCTGGGTCTGCACGAATCCTAGCTGCGGGTTCAACATTCGCATCGATAACGGCGAGATAAGCCTGGGCAAGATGGTGGGCCAGTCGCAGAAGTAAGCAAATCCGAAACGTGAAGGACAACGCCCGAGTCGGGTCCGCCACGCCGATGGGTGAGCCAATGCCGCATCGCTCCCTCTCGGCGTCTTTCGTTCTCAGGAGCCCGCTTCCTTGATTCGAGCCATCATTTTCGACCTCGACAATACCCTCACCGACTTCATGAAGATGAAGCGCGCGGCGATCGACGCGGCCGTGGACGGCATGATCGACGCTGGCCTCAAGCTCTCGCGCGAGGAAACCTCCGAGAAGATCTACCGCGTCTATGATCGCGAGGGCATCGAGTACCAGCAGGTGTTCGATCTCTTTCTCAAGGAGGAATTCGGCGGCATCGATTACAAGCTCCTGACGAGCGCGATCGTGGCCTACAGGCGCGCGCGCGATTCCTACCTCGTGCTCTATCCGCACGTGAACCTGACGCTGATGGAAATCTTGAAGAGGGGGCTCAAGCTCGCGGTGGTATCCGACGCGCCCCGGCTCCAGGCCTGGATGCGCCTCGCGCAGCTCCAGCTTCAGCACCTCTTCGACCCGGTCGTCGCGTTTGAGGACACGGGCGAGCGAAAGCCCAGCCCGAAGCCTTTTGAGCGGGCCCTTGAGCTTCTCGGCGTCACGCCCGCCGAAGCGATCATGGTGGGGGACTGGCCGGAACGGGACGTGGTCGGCGCCGCCAAGCTCGGGATCCGGACCGCCTTCGCGCGCTACGGAGATACGTTCGGCACCGAGCATTCGGGAGCCGATTACGATCTGAGCGACGTATACGAGCTGGTGGAGATCGTGGATCGACTGAACGGCACGGATTAGGACGGCGACCTTATGGGAATGGTATCCGTGGGCGTCGACATCGTGGAGGTGGGCCGAATCGCGGGCGCGATCGACCGCTGGGGGACGCGTTTCCTCCGGCGCATCTTCACCCAGACGGAGATCGACTACTGCAGCGAGAAAGCGCGCGCCGCGGAATCCTTCGCGGTCCGCTTCGCCGCGAAGGAGGCCTTCGCCAAAGCGCTCAAGATCGGGCGGGTCTCGATCTGGCGTGAGGTGGAGGTGATTCGAGGCGAAGGTCCACGGCCGAGCGTGCTTCTCCACGGCGCCGCGCGCGAGCTGGTCGGAGCCCGGCGGGTGGACCTCTCGCTGTCGCACGCGGCTACCCACGCCGTGGCGGTCGTGCTGGTCGAGGACTGACGTGCGTCTGCCGAGCGGGCAGCGCTTGGTCACCGCCGGGGAGATGGCCGCTATCGATCATGCCGCGATCTCGGGCATGGGAATCCCATCGCTCACGCTCATGGCGCGGGCGGGAAGGGAATCCGCGCACGCGATCGTGGCATGGTGGCGCGGCGTCACGGGAACCCCGGACCGACTCCACCGTCGCTCCGTGACGGCGGCGCGTCCGCCGCGGGGGCGCGTGATCGTGCTTGCCGGGCGGGGCAACAACGGCGGCGACGGATTCGTCTGCGCGCGGCACCTCAAAGCCGCGGGCTTTACGGTGCGGATCCTCGTGGCGGGAGAAGAGAGCTCGCTCTCCGAAGACGCTGCGGCAAGCCATGCCGCGTGCGAGCGGGAACGAATGCCGGTGACCTTCCTTCCGGACCCCCGCGCCTGGGGTGAGGGGAGCGAGGCGGCCCACGCCGCCCGCCAAGCGATGTTCCTGGTCGACGCCCTGCTGGGGACCGGGAGCCAGGGCGCTCCGCGGGGCGCCGTGGCGGCCGCGATCGAGATGGCCGAGGGGAGCGCGGTGCCGATCGCCTCGATCGACATCCCGTCCGGTCTCGACGCGACGACCGGGTACCGCGAGCACCCCTCGATCAAAGCGGATCTCACGCTCACCCTGGGGCTTCCCAAGCGCGGCCTCACGATCGAGCCGGGCCGCTCGAGCGCGGGGTTGGTGCAGGTCGTGGACATCGGAATTCCCCCGGCCGTGGTGGCCGAGATGATCCCAGGCATGCTCGTCGCCGACCCCGACTGGGCGCGGTCGCTTCTGCCGTCGCGCCCGATGGACGCGCACAAAGGCTCGGTGGGGCGCGTCCTCGTCGTCGGGGGCAGCGCCGGCATGATGGGCGCGCTGGCGATGGCCAGCGAGTCCGCGTTTCGCGTGGGAGCGGGTTATGTCGTCGCCGCGGTGCCGGTGAGCTGCGTGGATCCGCTGGAGTCGCGTGTCGCCGAAGTCGTCAAGCGGGGACTCGCGGAAACGCCGGAGCGGTCGCTCGCCCTGGGCGCGCGGGAGGAGATCATCGCCGAGGCGATTCGCGCCGACGCGGTCGCGATCGGCCCGGGCTTATCCAGGAGTCGCGAATCGCAGGAGCTGGCGCGCGAGCTGCTCGAGCGCGTCGAGGCTCCCATCGTGCTCGATGCCGACGGCCTGAACGCGTTCGAAGGCCTCGGCATTCATCGCATGCACGGGCCCTTGATCCTGACACCGCACTACGCGGAAGCGGCACGGCTCGGCGGCCAGTCGATCGCCGAGGTGGCGCGCGACCCCGCCGGATGGGCGAGGCGTTTCTCGGATGAAAGCCGCGCTATCGTCTGCCTGAAGAGCACGCCGATGATCACCGCGTCCCCCGCCGAGCCTCTGATCCTGAACGCGACCGGCAACCCTGGAATGGCGACCGCCGGGGCGGGGGACGTGTTGACCGGAACCATCGCCGGGCTCGTGGCGCAGGGCGTCGACGCGGGAGAGGCGGCCGCCTTGGGATGCTACCTTCACGGGCTCGCCGGGGACGTGGCGGCGCGCCGGCTCGGAATGCGCGGGCTCATCTCGGGCGACATCATGCGCGCCCTGCCTGCCGCGATCACGGCGCTGGAGAGCGGGGCCCTTGCCGAAATCTAGACGGGGCTCGGGCGGCGGCGCCGGGGAGGGAGGCGCCGCCGGTGGGCGCGAGCCCGGGATCGGCTCGGGAGTCGGCCGGGCCGCGGCCGCCGCGCGCGTGCAGGCGGTCCGCACGGCGCTCGCGCACGACCTGATGCGGGCCGGGCGCGTGCTCGAGCGCCGCGGGATGATCGTCGCCTCGGAGGGAAACCTGAGCGCGCGGATCACCTCCGACCGGATCCTCATCACGCGGCGCGGCCGGCGCAAGGGAGACCTCACCACCCGGGACTTCGTGGATTTGTCGCTCGGCGAGCCTCTTGATTCCCAGGCGCGCGCCGCGGCGTCCACCGAGCACCGGCTGCACCTCGCGGCCTACGCCGCCCGCGCCGACATCGAGGCGCTCGTGCACGCGCACCCGGCGGGGCTGTCGGCGTTCGCCGTGCGGGGCGAAGCGCCCGACCTGCGTGCCCTGGATGAGGCGCGCGACGTGATCCATGCGCTCGCGGTCGTGCCGTACGCGCCGTCGGGGACCGATACCCTGGCGAGGGCGGTAGCCGATGCGCTGATCGGGTCGGGGGGCGCTCCGGCCTGCGACGTCCTGATCCTGAAAAACCACGGCGCCCTGGCCGTCGGAGGCAGCGTCGAAGAGGCGCTCACCCGGCTGGAGATCGCGGAGCACCTCGCGATCACGTTGCTGCTCGCCGAGCGGCGCTGATCCCCGCGCTCAGGCGCCGATCGCGTGCCTGATCCGGGCGATCTGCCCCAGGTGCTCTTCGCTGTGGGAATGAAAATCGAGCGCGGTGAAGGCCACGCGCCCCCAGCGCGGCTTGAACGAAACGACATCCGCGGGAATGTGCGCGATCAACGCGATCGTCTCCACCTCATCCCTGCGGATGCGCTTCAATAGCTCGCGAACGGCGGGACGCCCTTCCAGCACGCCGGCGATGCGCGCCGGATTCGTACACGCGTCGCGGTCGATTCCAGGTCGTTCGCCCCGCGCCGCCTCGTCCAGCCACGATTGGAGCATTCGCTCGGTAATCGAGAGGTGGGCGAGGAGCTGGGCCACCGACCAGGCTCCTGGCCGTTCCGGGCGGTAGGCGTCCTCGTCCGATAAACCGTTCACCGCCTGTTCGAGCTTCTCGTCGGCTTCCAGGACGGCATCCCGCAGGGCTCCCAGGAGGCGAGCGGGGAGCGGCGGCGGCTGTCCTCGCCCGCTTCGCGATCCCACGGTCACCGAGACCGAAACCTGCGCTCCGTTCCGGACCGCGTCGCAGCGGACGACGTCGCCCGGTCTCAAGCGCTGAATTCGCCTCACGAGATCCTGCCCGTTTCGAACCGTCTCGCCGTCGAGGGAGATCACGATGTCGCCCGGTTTCAATCCCGCATTCTCGGCGGGTTCCCCCGGCAGAACGGAGCCCAAGCAGACACCAATCCCGGCGGGAACGCCGCTTATCGGACGCTCGGCCGGCGCGATATCGCGCGGGCCGATCCCCATGACCGCGCTCCCCGCCTCGCGGAGGTCCACCCCACGCTCCCAGACGGAGCGGAGGTTCTCGAGCGCGTCGCGCCAGGGCTCCTCGTTCTCGGAGTCCGGATCCGCCACGCGAACCCGGGTCTCGGCTCCAGATAGCTTGACGAAGTCGACCTCGATTCGGGCGTCGTCCCCGCGGCGCGTGGGCCGGAGGACGATCCGGCGCCCCTCGACGAGGCGCTCCACGGTCGTATCCAGGCGTATCCCAAACGTGCTGCGGACGATGTACGCCCCCCCGACCCTCAGATCGATCTCCACGGCGTCCCCGAACCAATAATGCAGATGCTCGGGTTTCGTGACGGCGTGCCACATCTCGATTGGGGGATGGCCGACGATCGTCTCGGCGCAGCGGGCGGATTGCAGGGGCGGAGACATGGCTGGAGTTTGGGCGAAACCTGGCGGCGAATGCCATGCCAAAAATTTCGCGTGGGGATCGTCCGGAGGGCTCTCGCAGAGTCACTCACCGATGATCTTGATCAACACCCGTTTGGAACGGCGGCCGTCGAACTCGCCGTAGAAGATCCGCTCCCAGGGACCGAAGTCGAGCTTGCCCGCCGTGATCGCGACGACGACTTCGCGTCCCATGATTTGACGTTTGTGATGCGCGTCCGCATTGTCTTCACCCGTGCGATTGTGCCTGTAGCGCTTCGGGCTCGGATCGTATGGAGCAAGCTCCTCGAGCCAACGCTTGTAATCCTCGTGGAGTCCCGGTTCGTCGTCGTTGATGAACACGCTCGCGGTGATGTGCATCGCGTTCACGAGACAGAGACCTTCCCGCACCCCGCTTTCGCGAACCGCTTCCTCGACTTCGCGAGTGATGTTCACGAAGTCCATCCGGGTGGGAACGTGAAACGAGAGCGTCTTCCGGAGATGCCTCATCCCGATGATTATAGGGCCACGCGCGCGCGCGCGATGCGAACGATGTTGACGCGCCGTGCCCGTGCGGCTATTGTTCCGCCTTGCCGCACCCCGCGAACACACCGCTTTCACCGATGCCGATCGACATCACGGATGACCGCGCGCGAGTGGATGTCATGCAGCTGCTCGAACTGTACAAGACTACCTGGTGGGCGTTGAACCGTTCGCCCGAGGACGTGAGCAAAGCGCTCGGCCATTCCCACCCGGTCGTCTCCGCGTGGGACGGTGCCCTGCTCGTCGGCTTCACGCGCGTCATCTCCGATCGGACGTACCGGGCCACGATCTGGGACGTCATCGTCCGCCCGTCCCATCAAGGGCGCGGGATCGGAAAGGAGCTCGTGGAGTTCGTGTTGAAGCATCCGGATCTCAAGTCGGTTTCGAATTTCCTTCTGCTCACGAAGGACAAGCATGCCTTCTATGAACGCTTCGGCTTCGAATCGGAACGGGAGATGGCGATGATATTGCGGAGGTAACCGCCCGCGCGGTGATGTGTCGCCCACACGGACGAAGGAGGGAGACCGAGGATGGAAAGTCTGAAGTCGACGAAGGAGATCGTGAAATTCTGCGAAGAGCGGGGCGTGGAGATGATCCATCTCTGGTTCGTCGATATTCTCGGACAGCTGAAAAGCGTCGGCATCACGCTCCGGGTCTTGGGCGAGGCTCTGGAGGAGGGTGTCGGGATCGACGGTTCGTCCGTCGAGGGGTTCGCCCGTATTTACGAGAGCGATCTCGTGGCGATGCCGGATCCCGACACGTTCCAAATGCTCCCGTGGAAGGTAAACGGCGAGCACGTCGGCCGCCTGATCTGCGACATCCAGAACCCGGATGGGAGCCCCTACCCGGGCGACACGCGGCACGTCCTGAAGCGCGCGCTCAAGAAAATCGAGAAACTGGGCTACACCTTCTATCTGGGCCCGGAGCTGGAATATTTCTATTTCAAAGGCGTGGGCGATCGCACGCTCCTCGATTCGGCGGGCTATTTCGATCAGGTCCCGGACGACATCGGAACCGAGCTTCGCTCCCGCACCGTCGAGGCCCTCCAGGCGATGGAGATCTCGGTCGAGGCGTCGCACCACGAGGTCGCCTCGAGTCAGCACGAGATCGATCTCAAGTACAGCGAAGCGCTCAAGATGGCGGACCAAACGATCACGTACCGCTACGTCGTCAAGGAGATCGCGCGCCAGGGGGGGTACTACGCCACCTTCATGCCGAAGCCGGTCTACGGCGAAAACGGCAGCGGCATGCATATCCACCAATCCCTATTTAAGGCCGGGAAGAACCTCTTCTTCGACGCCAAGGACAAGTACCACCTCTCGAAAACGGGCCGCTCCTACATCGCCGGACTCCTGAACCACATGCCGGAGTTCGCCTCGGTCACCAATCAATGGGTGAATTCGTACAAGCGCTTGGTGCCCGGGTTCGAGGCGCCCGTCTACATCGCGTGGGGGCAGCGGAACCGCTCCGCCCTGGTCCGGGTTCCCATGTACAAGCCGGGTCACGAGAAGGCAACGCGGGTCGAGCTTCGCTGTCCGGACCCCGCGTGTAATCCCTACCTCGCCTTCGCGATCTGCCTCGCCGCGGGCCTCCGGGGGGTCGACGCCAACGCGGTGCTTCGCCCGCCGGTCGAGGAGGATATTTACGAGATGAGCGCCCACGAACGGGGCGAAATCGGCATCCGGAGCCTTCCCGGAAGCTTGATCGAAGCCCTGGATCTGACCGAGAAATCCAAGCTCGTTCGGGACGCCCTGGGGGAGCACGTGTTCACGAAATTCGTCGAGAACAAGCGGATCGAATGGGACGCGTACCGGACGCGGATCACGGACTACGAGCTGGAGAAGTACTATCCGATCTTGTAATCAGCAGAGCCGGATCAGATCGCGCGGCCCGGCGGCGCTCGCGCGGCGGGCGTGTTTGGCAGCGCTCATCGCGGCGCTCGCCCTCCCCTGGGGATGTGCACGCCAGGGAGGAGAGCGGGGCCAGGCCGGCGTCTCGGCGGAGGCGGGAACGGTCGGGTCCAAGGCGCCCGATTTCGCGCTCCCCGACCTCTCCGGCAAGACCGTGCGGCTCTCGGATTTCGAAGGCAAGGTCGTGATCCTCGATTTCTGGGCGACGTGGTGCCCGCCCTGCCGGGATGAGGTGCCCGACTTCGTCCGCCTTCAGGCCAAATACCGCGAGAAGGGCTTGGCGGTGGTCGGTCTCTCGCTCGACGCGGAGGGGGCGAAGCTCGTCCGACCGTTCGCCGAGGAGTTCAACGTGAACTACGCGATGCTCCTCGCGAACGAAGAAACCACGCGACGATTCGGAGGGATCGTGGGGATTCCCACGACGTTCGTGCTGGACCGGACGGGCCGGATCGTCAGGAAGTTCATCGGGAAGACGGATCTGAAGGTGTTCGAGGAAACCATCCAGCCCCTCCTGGCGACGTAGACGAACCGACATGTTCGAATCCCAGGTCAATCAGGTTTCCCTTCTCGCGGCCTTTTTCGCCGGGCTTGTCTCCTTCGTTTCGCCTTGCGTCCTGCCGCTGGTTCCCTCGTACATCACCTTCATCACCGGGGTTTCCTTCGACGAGCTGACCTCCGCGAGCGCGGCTCCGCGCGTCCGCCGTCTGACAATCATCCATTCGCTGGCCTTCATCCTCGGCTTCTCGCTCGTGTTCGTGGCGCTCGGGGCGACGGCCACGGTGGCGGGACAATTCCTCCGGGAGCACCAGGACTCCCTCCGGAGGGCCGGCGGCGCGCTCATTATCCTCTTCGGGATTTTTCTGACCGGCCTCGTTCCCATTCCCGCCCTGTCGCGCGAGCGGAAAAAGCAGCTCACGACGAAGCCGCTCGGCGTGTTGGGATCGGTGCTCGTCGGAATCACGTTCGCGGCGGGCTGGACTCCGTGCATCGGACCGATCCTGGCCTCCATCCTCATCTACGCGAGCACGGCGAAGACGGTCGGCACGGGGGTGGTACTCTTGTCGGTGTACTCGCTGGGTCTGGCGGTGCCTTTTTTTCTCTCCTCGCTCGCCCTGAACTCCTTCCTCGCCGCATCGCGCAAGATTCGCGGTCAGCTCCGCACGATCGAAGTGGCCAGCGGGGTCGTACTGATCCTGTTCGGCGTCCTGCTCGTCACGGACCTCTTCCCGAGATTCGTTTCCTTCCTATCCCGCTTCCTTCCGGCGGTCGGTTAGGCCGCTTCGAGCCGAACGCCCGCCCTCCCGCGCCGGCCGCACGGGGCCCCCGAGCCGCCGCTAAATATTCCCTGCCCTTCTGCCGATTGAACTAAGGCGGAGGACCGGGGGGTGTTCCTCCGACGAGGTAGGACCGCCGCGCACCCGATCCGCTCCGGCGACCCTTGCGCGCTCCGGGGGACGAGGCCATGCAGACCAAGACCCAAGCGACCCAACCCCTTCTCTCGGGCACCCCGGCCGATCTTCCGGGGCCGCTTCCCGCTCTCCAAATGCTCAATCAGGTCGCGCGCTCGCTGGGCTATGTCGAGGGGCCCAGATCGCCTTTCCTTGCGGTGATCGAGGGGGTACGGACGCTGCTCCACGCCGACGGGGTGGCGGTTCTCGTTCGGGATCCCTCGGGGGAGTACCGATTCCACGCCGCGCAAGGCGGGCTCGAGGAGTGGCGCGATTACACGCTTTCCGCTCCCGGCTCGCAGCTGCTCGAGACGCTCCACTCGCGCGATCGCATTACTCTTTTCAAGCGAAAGCAAAGGAGCCCCTGGTCGCGTGAATTCCTCCTGGCCGCCAAAATGAATTGGGGAGCGCTCGCGCCGATCCGCGTGCGGGACGAGAAAGTGGGGGCGCTCCTCGTCAACAATCGCGAGGCGGTAAACGTCCGCGCCGAGCACATCGAGGCCTTCGAGAACCTGGCAACGTTGGCGGGGGTCGCGGTTCAGGAAGTGCGGGTGCGGGAAGGGCTGGAGGACCTCTTCATGAGCGTGATCGTCTCGCTCACGATGGCGCTGGAAGCCAAGGATCCCTACACCGAAGGCCACTCGGTGCGGGTGGCCGCCTACTCCGAGGCGATCGGAAAGCAGCTCGGGCTTCCCCCGGCGACCCTGGATATGATCCACCGCTCCTGCCTTCTCCACGACATCGGGAAAATCGCAGTCGACGAGACGATCCTCGCGAAGAAGGGTCGTTTGAACCAGATGGAGAGGGAAAAGATGGACATGCACGTCTTGATCGGTGAAAACATCCTTCGGCCGATCGCGCTTCTCCATCCCCTCCTTCCCGGCGTGCGTCATCATCACGAGCGCTTCGACGGAACCGGGCATCCGGATGGACTCCGAGGCGAGGCCATTCCGATCGAGGCGCGGATCATGGCGGTGGCGGACGCGTTCGACGCGATGACCTCGAACCGCCCCTACCGGGAGCCGCTTCCCGAGGAGGAGGCGCTCACCGAGCTGCGGCGCGCCGCGGGAGCGCAGTTCGATCCCCGGGTCGTCGCCGCCTTCGAGCAGATCTACCCCGCCGTCAAGAGAACCTTGGAGCACCTGCGGCCGCGTCGCGGGTAGCGGCCCCCGTTTTAGGGGAGTCGATCATCGCGCCGCGACGCGCCGGGCTTTCCGCAGCCGAACGGTGGTTCCGTGATCGCCGCGCGTCTCGAAGGTCACCTCGTCCATCAAGGCACGCATGAGAAAAAGCCCTCGTCCGTGGGGATCGAGGAGATTGGACGGGTCGGTGGGGTCTTCGACCTTGGAGGCGTCGAACCCGCTGCCGTGATCGTCCACCCGCACCGCGATTTCTCCCGGGCTCACCCGAAAAACGAATGTGACCGTCTTGTCCTCGGCGAAGACGTTTCCGTGCTGGATCGCGTTCGTACCGGCCTCGATGACCGCGATGGTCAGCGCGTTCACGGTCTCATCGTCGAGCGCGAACTGCCCGGCGATTTCCCCGATCAATCCATGGACGAGAGAGAGAAGCTCGAGGCGGCTGCCGATGGTGAGGGTGATGGTGCCGCTTTCATCCTTCGAGGGTGTCGGCTCGGCGGCTCCCATGCTGGCTACTGTATCAGAACCTCAAACGGCTTCGCCAACGGAATGCCCCCCGGCCTCTCAAAGCACCTTCAACGCGACGAGGGTAATGTCGTCCGCCTGCTCCGCACCTTCGGTGAACCGGGATAGATCGGTGGAAATGGCCTCCAGGAGCTGGCGGGCGGTCAAGTCCCGGGGGAGCTCCGCCGCGAACTGAAACAGCCGTTCCTCCCCGTAGTCTTGCATGAGGCGGTTGCGAGCGTCGGTGATCCCGTCCGTGTAGAGGATCAGAGCGTCCCCCGGCCGGAGCGGCGTGCTGGTCTCGGCGTAGACAAACTCGGGGCGGATGCCGAGCGGGATTCCACCGAAATCGAGGAGGCGGCCCTCGCCGCTGGCCGGGAGCAGAATGGGATAATTATGCCCGGCGTTCGAAAACGACAGGCTGAGCCCCTCGGTGGATACCCGTGCCAGAAAGCAGGTCGCGAACCGGTCGTCCGGGGTCGCGTCGTACACGAGACGATTCAGACGATCCATCATCTCGCGAACCGGCTTGCCGTCCTGCGCCTGGGTGCGGACGGAAGCCTGCACCATCGACGCGAGGAGCGCCGCGGGCACGCCCTTTCCGGCGACGTCCGCGATCGTGACCAGGTAATTGTCGGAGCCCAGGTCGACGATGTCGTAGTAATCCCCTCCGACCTGCTTGTTCGGCAGGTTGATCGCCGCGATGCCGAAGCGCCCCATCTCCGGCAGGCGCGTCGGCAAGAACTGCTGCTGGATGCGGCGCGCGACCGCCAGCTCCTCTTCGAGAAGAGATTTCGCGAGGTTCTCCTCGTAGAGGAGCGCGTTCTTGAGCGCCACGCTCGTTTGATTCGCGAGCGTCTGGATGAGGGAAACCTCTTCCGCGGTGTACCGCGTCTCCGTGATCTTTCGCCCCAGCGAGATCAGGCCGAGAAACTGCCCGGCGTGCCGGAGTGGCAGCAGGAGGTAGGGGCCGGTGTCGAGAAGCGGCTTCATGGCGGCGACCCCTTCCCCCGAAACGAGGTCGCGCAGTTCCTCCCGGCGCAGGATGGGCGTTCCGAGGGTCAGCTGATCGAGTCCTGCTCGCGGAATCGACGCGATCGCGCCGAGGTCGACGCCGCCCCCGAACCCGCGCACGACCGGCTCGTGCGCCGAAGGCGCGATGAGAAGCACGGTGGTACGGGCGGCCACTCCCTCGCGGAGTGTTTCCAAGACCATGTCCGCGAGCACCTTGAGGTCGAGCACGGTGAGCACCTCGCCGCTCATGTGCCGAAGGAGCGTCCGATGATCGCTCTTCTCTCGGAGGAAAACGTGCTCCAGCGCCTCTTCGAGCCAGGAGACGACGGGTTGAAACAGCACGAGGGCGATCAGCAAGATTGCGGTCTCGAATACGGTGACGTCGAACCCCGCGACGGTTTCCAAGTACGCGTCGAGCTGGCGGATGATTGTGAGATAGACGCTCACGAGGAAGGCTGAGGTCAGCGCGTAGAGGATCGATTTCCGCGCGAGGAGCTTGGCGTCGAGGAAGCGGTACCGGACCATCGAGTAGGCGATTCCGGCCGATCCCAGGACGAGCGCGGCGACGATGAGTGTGGAACGGGTGAGCGGGGGCCAGGTCTGGTTGAAGAGAGTCGGGATCGGAACCGCGATCGCGTAGAGCCCCGCGCACGAGGCGAGGCCTATGAAGATGGTGCGAAGCTGGACGCGGATCCGCGCGTGGGTCGCCCGACGGTAGCTCAGCCACAGCAGCGTGAGCGCGGCGACAATGTAGAGCAGATTCACCGCCGAGAATAGGATGACGTGGAAGCCGAGCGTGAGCTCGGTGGGGACCCGCGCGATATGCATCACGGTCGCGCCGATCGTGTTCCTCGCGAGCCACGCCGTCAGCCGTCCCGTGAGCGCGGCTTGGGTTTGCACCACCATGATCGCGAGATGGAACGCGTGCGGGGCGAAAATCCATAGCGCGGCGAAGGGGACGCGCCGGACGAGCCTGTTTTCGGATGGGAACACGCAGGCAAAGTAGAGGAGCGAGGGGAAGAACAGCTCCCAGAGATAATTGAAGGAGCGCAGGAGGTCGGTGCTCCCGGTGCGCGCCGCGGCTCCCGCGCCCTCGAGGATGAATCCGATCGCGCCCAGAACGGAACCGAGCCCGCCGAAGGAAAGCATCAGGGCGGTGGCCCGGTTCGCCTTTTCCCGCGGCGCCTCGCGCAGGATCACGATTCCAAGCAGAATGACGAGGCCGCCGACGATGAGGTAGAGCGTCGCGACCGTGAAGCCGTACATGGAGACGCCTTTCGCTATCGAGCCGCCGGCTCGTCCGGGAGGAGCGATGGGGGCGTCAGAAGAAGCGGCAGCCCGGGATTAAGCAAAATTCGACCGAGCGTACGTTCCTCGTAGGTCCGCTCCGAGGAAGACTCGAGGGAGCCTCGAACGTCCCCACCCAGCGCGCCGCCGCCATCCCCGGCAAGGCCCGACCCGCCCCCGCCCGCGCTCCCGGCGATCCGTGCCGCGACCCAGCGGGCGAGCCCGGGCAGCGGGAAGAGCCTCTGCCTGGGGTACTCCTCGATTCGGACGCGCCTTCCCTTGGGGATCCCGGCTGCCGCCTTCGCTTCCTCGATCGTCCGATCCAGCGGAGCGATTTCATCAACGAGCCCCAAGTCCACCGCCTCGCGGCCGGCGTAGACGTGCCCCTCCGCGATTTCTCGCACGCGTCCGATCTCGAGCCCGCGCCCTTCCGCGACCCGCTTCGTGAAATCGTCGTACAGCTCGAGGATCGCGCGCTTCACCACTACGCGTTCGTGCTCGTCCAGGTTCCGCTCCGGAATCTTCACGCCGAGAAGGGGGAGTGTCAGACCGCCGAACAGATCCGCGCTGCGCCCGATCTGCACGTGGTCCGACGTCAGGCCGAGCTTCTTGCCGAGGCCCTCGTTCCACGCCCAGCCGCCGATCACTCCGATCGATCCCGTGATCGTGAACGGCGAGGCCGTGACCCTGGCCGCGTCCATGCTGATCCAATAGCCGCCGCTGGCGGCCACGCGTCCCTGGCTCACGTAGAGGGGCTTTTTCGCGCGGCGATACGCCTTCAATTCACGCGCGACGAGATCTGAGGCCAGAGGATCGCCTCCCGGGGAATCCACGCGCACGACGACCGCCTTGACGTCGCGTCGCTCGCGGAATTTCTTGAGCGCGCGGGACGTTTCGCGGCCCCGGATCCCCGTGTCCATGGCGCAGTCGCCAACGGCGTAGGCCAGCACGATCGTGGGCACCGGGCCCCACGCTTCGTCGGGCTGCCACCGCCGCCGCCGGATCTCGCGGGCTTTGGAGAGAAGCACCCGCGTGCCCGCGGCGGTCTTCGCGGCCTCTCGCAACGCTTCGGCGCCGCCGACCTCGTCGATCCAATGAAGCTCGAGAAGCCGACGCGGGCTCATGTAGGGCTCCTGGTTCACGGTCGAATCGAGCCGGGCCCGTGTCGTGCGCCCGGAGCCCGCGACCCCCTCCGCCATCTCCAGGTAGGCGGCCTTCACGAGAGCCCGACGCTGTTCGCGGTCGGCATCGGACATGTTCCGCCGCGAGAGAGCTTCCAATGCGGACTTGTACTTGAAATAGCGCCACTCCTCGAAGCCGATGCCCGCCTTCTCGAGCGCGTCCTTCATGTACGTGCGCGATGCTTGAACACCTGGAATCAGGAGGGTCCCCAGAGGATCCATGACGATCCGGTCGGCGGCGGAGGCGAGATAGTATTCCGCGGCTCCGGCGCGGTCGATATAGACGACCGACTTCTTTCCCGCGCGCTTGAGATCGAGGAGCTTCTCTCGAACCTCCCAGACCATCTCGACGTTCCCGTTGAATCCGGAAAGGTTGATGGCCACGCCTCCCACGGTCGGATCCTCGATCGCGAATTGAATATCCTCGAGGATCCGTCTCAGCGGGAGCGAGCGCTCGTCGAAGAAGCGGTACGACTGGTAGACCGCGTCGCCATGCAAGCTCATCTCGAGAAAACGCCGGCCCCGGAGGAGCCTCCCGGCGGGGTCCAGCCCGCGCACGGGCGGGCTCAGGCGACCGACGTAGCTCGTGGCGCCTCGGTCCGACTTGGCGAATTGGGTGAGCGAGCGAAATCCGGTCCGCGCCAGCGTCAGCCCGAGGGTGAGCTGAAAGCGCTCGTTCTCGCTCCACCTCCCCCCGACCAGGAGCCCCACGATCGGGCGGAGCGCGATGCCTCCCGAGGGATCTCCGTCGTCCCAGTGGCGATCGTTCTCGAGGGCGTAGCTCGCGAAGAGGAGAACGCGCGGATCGGAAAGGGGCCGGACGCCCAGGTCCAGGACACCTTGTTGCTCGCCCGACGCGATCCTTCCCGTGGACCCGAGGGAGAGCCAGGGCGTCGGGCGTAGAATGCTTCCCAGGGCGAGGAAGTTCTCCCGGCCGAACACCGAGCGGCCCGGACCGGAGAATCCGTACGCGATGCCGCCGGCCTGTCCCCCGTCGCCGCAACCAAGCCCGATCTGATACTCCCCCACCCCGCGGGGGCCCCCGGGAGCCTGAAAGATCCGATGCCGGTAGGAAAGACCGAGCCCGCTCCCGACCGAAAAACCGTAGTCGTCGCGGCGGTGATCCAAGACCTGGTTGTCCGACCACCAAAAGGCCGCCTCCGACCGCTCGAGGAGGCCCCATTGTGCCGGGTTCCACAGGGCCGCGACCGACCCATCGTCGGTGCCCGGCGTCGTCGCAATGAGGCCGGACTCCTCGGCGTAGTGTGGAAGCCCCGCCTGCGCCGGGGGCGCCGCGGTGAGGGCCGCGAGCAGGAGCGTTCCCACCAGCGCTCGCTGCGTCATTTCTCCTCCCGGCGGCGCCCGCCTTTGATCGCGGCGTCTCCCTCGACCGCGGCGTCCAGTGCGGCTGCGGCCTCTCGTTCGGCCGCGGTGCTTCCCACGGCGCGTCCCTTGAGCATCGCGTAGATCGTGCTGAGCACGAAGAGCACGAGCACGATGCCGATCCCGATCCATCGAGGAATCTCGAACCCGACCACGCGAATCGCGTGAAGATACTCCAGGAGCAGTTTCACCCCGACCCAGGCCACGATGACGTAGGCGCCGTCCACGATGGCCGGATAGCGGCGCACGAGAGAGAGAATTTGCCCAATGAGCACGCGCATCGCGATGATCCCGAGCAGCCCGCCCGAGAGAATCACCCACAGCTTGCGCGACATTCCCACGGCGACCAGAATCGAATCGATGGCGAACACGATGTCGGTGGACTCCACGCGGATCACCGTCGTCCAAAAGAGCGACAATCCAAAGAGCGTGGACGCCGCCGGATGGGCGGCGCGTCTTGCGTCATCCGGGCGGCTCCAGAAGTGCCGGACCGGAAGGTAGAGAAGATAGAGCCCGCCGATGAGCTTGACCCACCCCCAATGGATCAAGTGCACGGCCGAGAGTGTCGCCGCGACGCGGAAGGCGAAGGCGCCGATGATGCCGTACCGGAGCGCCTTCCTCTGCTGCCGTTTGGGGAGCGGAAGCACGAGCACCGCCAACACGAGTGCGTTGTCCGCGCTCAGCGCTGCTTCGAGCAGGACCAGGAGCCCGATCGTGAGGAGGTCGGCGCCTTCGATGGAAAAGGGCATGGAGGCTCGAATGGTACCCCAATTCCGGGCTATAGTGACGCGTCATGATCGGGAAGACTCTCTCCCATTATCGGATCGTCGAGCGGATCGCCGCCGGAGGCATGGGGGTCGTGCACCGTGCGTGGGACGAGCGGCTGAACCGGGACGTGGCGCTCAAGGTCCTTCCCGCGGGCGCCCTTTCCGACGATGCGGCCCGTGAGCGCTTTCGGCGCGAAGCGCTTGCCCTCTCGCGGCTCAACCACCCCCACATCGCGACGATCTACGACCTCGACCGCCAGGACGACGTGGACTTCCTCGCCATGGAGTACATTCCGGGCCGGACCGTCGCGCAGAAGATCGCGCAAGGAGCGATCACCGAGGCGGAAGCCGCGTCGATCGGATGCCAGATCACCGAGGCCCTGGAGGAAGCGCACGACCAGGGAATCGTTCATGGCGATCTCAAATCCGAGAACGTGATCGTGACGCCCAAGGGATGGGCGAAGGTGCTCGACTTTGGACTGGCGACCCTGCGCGGTCCGGTGCTCGAACGCGCGGAAACGGCGACCTACGCCGACGCGAACGTGGTCGCCGGAACGCTTCCGTACATGGCGCCCGAACAGCTCCTCAGCGGGCGAACCGATCCGAGGAGCGATCTATACGCGCTCGGGGTCATCCTCTACGAGATGGGAACCGGCCGCCTGCCTTTCGAGGAGCGGCTCGCCTCGGCCCTTGTGGACGCCATCTGCCACCGTCCCCCCGCGCCACCGGGTGAAATCCGGCCCGGGATTTCGCGGCTATTCGAGAGCGTGATCCTCCGGCTCCTCGAAAAGGATTCCGCGCGGCGGTATCAGACCGCGCGCGAGCTGAACGCCGATCTGCGGCGCGTGTGCTCGGCGGGCCCCGCCTCCTTCGCGCGCGGGGAGGCGGAGCGCGGAACGAGGAGTCGGCGAATCGAATCGATCGCGGTTCTTCCGCTCGAGAACCTCTCGCGCGATCCCGAACAGGACTATTTCGCGGACGGGATGACCGAGGCCTTGATCGCGGGGCTCGCGAAAATCCGCGCGCTGCGCGTGATCTCGCGCACGTCCGTGATGCGCTACAAGGGAGCGCGGGTCGCGCTGGCCGAGATCGCGCGCGCCCTCGAGGTGGACGCGATTGTCGAGGGGTCGGTGCTCCGATCGGGCGAACGCGTCCGAATCACCGCCCTCCTGGTGGACACGGCGACCGACCGGCATCTCTGGGCCGAAACCTACGAGCGCGATATGGGCGACATCCTCGCCCTGCAGAGCGAGGTCGCGAAGGCCATCGCGGGGGAGATCCAGGTCACGATCACTCCCCAGGAAGTGGCCCGGCTCGCGCGGCCGCGCGCCATCGACCCTGAGGCCTATCATGCCTACCTGAAGGGACGCTATCACTGGGAAAAGCGTTCGGAGGAGGGGCTCAAACGCGCGCTTCATTTTTTCCAGGAGGCGATCGAGCGCGATCCAACGTACGCCCCGGCGTACGCGGGGATCGCCGACTACTACATCACTCTGAGCAACTACAACGTGGTCGATTCGCACGAGGCGTATCCGAAGGGCAAGGCGGCGGCCCTGAGGGCGCTCGAGATGGATCCTGGCTCGGCGGAGGCGTACACGTCGCTCGGGAGCGTCAAGGGGAGCTACGAATGGGACCGGAAGGGCGCGGAACAGGACTTCCGGCGGGCCATCGCGCTCAACCCGAACTATGCCACCGCGCATCATTGGTTCGCCGACCATCTGGTCTCGCTCCGGCGCTTCCAGGAGGGAATCGCGGAGATTACCGTGGCCAAGTCCTTGGACCCGCTTTCGTCTTCGATCAGCGCCGACGCCGGCGGGTACCAATTCTACGCGGGCCGCTACGACAAGGCGATCGCGTTGCTCGAGAAAACTCTGGAACAGGACCCCGGCTTCGCGCGCGCCTACGGCCAGCTCGGTGGGATCTTCGAGCAGATGGGCAAGTATGAGGAAGCGATCGAGGCGTTCAAGAAAGCGAAGGAGGTGAGCGGCGGCGCGACCTATTCGCTCACCGCGCTCACCCACGCCTATGCGCTCGCGGGCCGCCGCGACGAGGCGGAGCGCATGCTTCAGCAGCTCGAGGAGATCGGGAAGCGGAAATTCGTCTCATCCTACAGCATTGCCGCAGTGTACGTCGCTCTGGGGGACACGGACCGGGCCTTCGACTACCTCGACCGGGCCGTGCAGGATCACGACCGGGCCCTCATCTGGCTTCCGGTGGCGCCGAGATTCAATCGGGTGCGCTCCGATCCCCGATTCCGCGCAATCCTCCGCACCGTGGGCGCCGAATAACCCGGAGTCCCCCGCGGAAGGTCCGCCGCCTAGCGGGTCTCCTCGCGGGCCTCGCGGGCGGCGCGTTTGGATTGCCACGCGTGAAGGACGAGGGCGACCGTGATGACGGCATAGGCCACGAAGACGCGGAAGTATTCGCCGATCTGGGCGTCCCCGGCCAGGGCCTTCCCCGCCAGCGGTGAAACCACGAAGAGCGTGTGGAAGAGCACGGCCCCGAGGAGCGCCTGGCCCACCGAGGCCCGCGAGACGGTCGCGCCGGAGACGAGGAGAGCGGCGATCGCGAACATCCCGACCTGCTCGTGCGAGCTGTAGGTGTTCAACGTCCCTATATTTTGAAGGAAGAGAAGCTGGCCCCAGGCCGCCGTCACCGTGGAGAGGACCGTCGCGACGATCCGGTTTCGCTCCACGGGGATTCCCGCGATCGCGGCGACATGGGGTTCTTGACCCATGGCGCGGAACTGCTGCCCGAGGCGCGTTCGGAAAAACCACAGCGTGAGCAGACAGAAGGAGGCGATGATGGCATACGAGGCGATGGGGACCCGGACCTCCACCCCCTGCATGCGGAAACGCAGCCGGACCAGATCGTCGATCGCGTACTGGATCGTGGTCAGATCCACCGTGTTTCGGAGCCCGTACCCCTGCGGCAGGACCATCGACGCGCTGTGGAACGGGATGATCGAGCCGACGGCGAAGAGAAAGAGAAGCTGGTAGAGCCCGTTCGCGAAGAACCCGGCGATCAGGCCGCTCACCATCTCGCGCCCCTTCGCTCGGTTGAAGAGGGAGCCGGTCGCGATCCCGAGCAAAATGGCGATCGGCGTCGCGATGGCCCACGCGAGGGCGAAGCCCGCGATCCCGGGGACGCCCCAGTGGACGATGAGGATCGCCCCGATCTGTCCCGCCATCGCCCCGATCACGATGCCGAAATTGAGGCCCAGCCCCGCGAGGATCGGAATCAGCAGCGAGAGCACGAGAACCGAGTTCCTCCCTATCCGCACCAGCATCTCGCTGAGGAGAAACGGCGGCGTGATCTTCGCGACGATGATCCCGAACAGACAGAGCGCCCCGAAGAGGATCGGGACCGCGTGGCGGAGGAGCCCTCGCGCCACGGTCAGGTCCTCCCGATCCGCGTGAGCGCGTACAGGATCATCCCATTCTGGATGATCAGCCGCGCGGTTTCGGAAATGTCGCCCTCGATCACCTGGCTCGTGACGGGGAGCGCCACGGTGAGGATCGATTGGAAGAGAAAGGTGCCCACGATGACATGCCCGATCGTGGCGCGGGTGACGCTCGCTCCGCCGATCAGGATGCAGGCGATCGCGGGGAACGCCATGAGGAGCGGCGCCGTGTAGAGCTGCACGAAGCCGTAGGACTGGCTGAACACCACGATCCCGATGGCCGCCAGAACCGTGGAGAGCACGGTGGCCTGGACCCGCGTGCGCTCATCCGAGATGCCCGCGGCCCGCGCGAAGCGCGTACTCGAGCGCGCGGCCGCGATCGTGATCCCCATCCGCGTGCGGAAGAAGAGCCATACGAAGAGGCAGAGCGCGCCGAAGACGACCAGCGTGCCCCCTGGAATCCGGACTCCGGAAACGGTGAAGGTGAGCCAGCGGTCGAGCACCTTGTCGTAGATGCCTCCGAGGCTCAGCGTCGTCCGGAGACCCCGTCCGCCGATCGCCCAGACCAGAGTCGGATTCTGGAAGGGGGCGAGGAGCCAGAAGACCGACATCATCGAGACGATCGCGAAGCCGAGATACGTTCCGACCATCATCTCCTGGCCCCGCGTCCGGTTCAGGAGCCACCCGTACCCCGCTCCGGCGGGGATGGCGAGCGCGACCCCGATCCCCGCGGCCATCGCCACCCCCGCGATTCCATGCACGCCGGCATTGAGCGAGATCACGCCACCCACGAGCCCGCAGATGATCCCGATCGGAAGCCCGAAGTTGAGCCCGATCCCACCCTGGATCGCCGGGAGAAGCGCCAGCACCAGGATCCCATTCCGTCCCACGCGCACGATCGAATCGGAGATGAGTCCCCGAAGATCCATGTGGGTGGCGACGGCCACCGCGAAGAGGACGACGAGGAAGACGGCGATGAGGAGCCGCGGAATTCCAAATTCGCGAAGGAATCCAGGCAGCCGGATTCCGTTTGCCATCAGGCGGCCTTGGCTGTCTCGCCCGCCATCGCGAGCCCGAAATCCGCGTCGGGCGCGTCGGGGGGAAGGATCACGGCGATCTTTCCCCGGTAGACGATCGCCACGCGGTCCGAGATGGCTCGGAGCTCCGCGAGCTCCGAGGAGGTGACGACCAGCGTCACCTCATGGTCGCGGTTCAGAGAGGCGAGAATCTCGAGCACGCGCTGCTTCGCGCCCACGTCGATTCCGCGCGTCGGCTCGGAGACGAAGAGGAGCCGGGGCTCGAGGGTCATGGCGCGCGCGACGCAGACCTTCTGCTGATTCCCGCCGGAGAGCCGCCTCACTTGCTGCGAGGGGCCCGTCGTGCGGATGTCGAGGGCGCGGATCATCTCGAGCGCGTGGGCGCGCATGGCGCGATGATTCACCAGGCGAAGGGGCTGGACGGGGAACGGGTGGAGGAAGCGCCCATGCGCCTCGAGCGCCGAAAGCGCGATGTTGAGCTCGATCGATTCCTCGGGCAGAAGGCCCACCCCGCGCCGGTCCTCGGAGACGAAGGCCAGGCCGCGCTCGAGCGCCGAGCGGGGCTCGTTCAGAGAGAACGGGGCCTCCTCGAAGATCACGCGCCCCGACGCGGGGTAGAGCCCCATGATGCCGTTTGCGATCCCGAGCTTCCCGTGCCCCGCGAGCCCTCCGATCCCGAGGATTTCGCCCCGTCGGACCGCGAGGAAGACGTCCTCCACGCGCTCTCCGGGCATGTCGACCCTCAGGTGCTCGATGCCGAGGACGGGCTCCGTGGTGGGCGCAAAAAAACGTCGCTGTGCGGCGACCGCGGCCGGGCGGCCCACCATGAGCTCGGCGATCCGGACCACGGTCGTGTCCTTGGGATCCGGCGTGCCCACCACCTCCCCGTCGCGCAGGACCGTGATCCGATCCGCGACCGCGAGCACTTCGTCGAGCCGGTGGGTGATGAAGAGGATCGCGTGCCCCTTGGCGGCGAGACCGCGCATGATCTCGAGGAGCTTTTCGGCGTCGCTCTCGGTCAGCACCGCGGTCGGCTCGTCGAAGATCAGGAGCCTGAGATTCGCCTTGTCCACCTCGCGGGCGATCTCGATGAACTGCATGTGCCCGACGGGAAGGCCCGCGACGGCGACCCATTCGTCGATCCCGAGCCCTACCTGGTCGAGCGCCCGGCGCGCGTCGGCGCGCATGCGCGCGATGTCGAGCGATTCGAGCTTGGGCCCCAGGACGCGCGAGGCGGGATTCGGCCGGGTCGGCTCGCGGTTCAGCTTGATGTTCTCCGCGACGCGGAAGCCGGGGAGGAGCATGAACTCCTGGTGCACCATCCCGATCCCCGCCTCCATCGCCTCCGCGGGGGAATGGAAGCGCGCCGGCGCGCCGCTGAGCAGGATTTCCCCTTCATATCCGCCGGTCTCCCAGATGACCGGCATCCCGAAGAGAATGTTCATGAGGGTGGATTTTCCCGCGCCGTTTTCGCCCACGAGGGCGTGGATCTCGCCCCCGCGCACGGAGAGCGAGACCCCCTTCAAGACGCGATTGCCTTCGAACTCCTTGACGATCGAACGGAGCTCGAGGGCGGGTGGGGCGATGGCGGTAGGTGGGGCCATGTCGTGACGCGAGAGCCTATGCTAGGATGGGGTTCGATACAAGCCGACGCCCCGAAGGCCCGTACCGCGAGACGGCCCCGTATAAGGCTGATGTGAATCGCAAAACCAGCAGGCCCCTGCTCCTCTCATCTTTTCTGATATTTCTTGCCACACCGGCCTCCGCGACATCGACCGGAACCCGGCTCAACCTCTCCGTAAACCATCCAAGAACGAGATCCGAGATTCAGGACGCATTGAACAAATCTCACGATGCCGGATCTGGCGTGGTCGATGTGTACCCGGCTGTCTACGATATAGATTCCACGCTCTCGATTTGGAGCGATACGGAGCTTCGCGCGGCCGGTCCAGGGGTCATTTTCCGTAAGTCCGGTTCCTGGACCGGGAATATGCTGCAGAACCATCAATTCACCGGAGTGCCGGATTCCGACATCGTTGTGAGGGGCATCACATTCGATGCCGGCTTCTTGGGAGGCGCCGGCAGCAATTGCGTTCGCATCACCAACGTCAAGCGTGTCTCTTTCATTGATTGCGTGTTTCTGCATCCCATCGGGGAAGCGATCGCGGTGTACGGAAACCACACGGCTCCCGGTGTGAATCGCGATATTGAGGTTCGTGGCGGACAGATTGGCACAACGACGGACTCTGGGCTGGACGTTAGGGACGTAAACGGGATGCGCGTGGTCTCCGTTCAGTTTCGGAACATTGGACAAGCGAGCGTAGACCTAGAACCCAACGAAGCCGAGGAGCAGGTCGTTGGTTTCAGCATGACTGGATGCACGATAGCCGGCGGCACATCGCCGTTCGGTGTTGTCGTTCAGGGCAATGCCCAGAGTGGTTTCCAGGGCGTCATCCGCGAGTGCTCCTTCACCGGCAATAGTATCGACAGCTCCGTTGTCCCCGTTTTCTTTGCCGGATCCAACCTTCTTGGCGTGAGTTTCGTTGGGAATACGATCACGAGGGGAAGACAGCGGGGTTTCTGGGCGATCAATCAGCACGGCGTCACGAAAGGCGTTTCTATTCTAGGAAACTATGTTGCCGAATGCTCCCAAGCCGGTATTGGAAGCTACTCAGCAATGGAGTTCGCCGGGGCTCAGGGTCTTACCGTTACAGAGAATACGATCGTTGATAGCGCGACTCCGAGACACAAGTACGGACTTGAGTTCAACGCTGGGTCCACGGGGAATTGGTATAGGTTCAACCGGATCAAGGGAGGGACTGCAGGAGATATCCAGCCTGATGCTCCACCCAACCTTGCGTTCCTAGCGAAGATGGCGGGTGTGATTTTTGCTGGCACGGTCGACTCGGTTCGGTTTGCGATAGACCCCGCTGGTGAGACTGCTCTGACCCGCGTCTATTTTGGAAACGTTGTGTACGCGAAGGGAGATCCCAGGCCGAGACCCCTTGCGCTGACACTCCGAGGGGGAAGGGCGGCCGGAGACAAATCGTTCGCGGTCGCTCAGCCGAACTTTGAGAAGTCGAAGCGCTACATCGTCCTGGCAGACGCCGACCTGGGTTCGGCCAAGAACCTCTACCTCCCGATCATCGGACTGGATTCCGGCTTTTTCCCAGTAGCCCCTGATTCATCCACCGACGCTGCGCACGTGTATGACTCGGAGCGCCGACCTGTGGTTCAAATCAAAGGGCACCATCTGGTCGTCATCGATAAGCGGGCGAGAGGAGGTCTTCATGTTCCCCCGCATGAAAAGGTGAGCGGAGAACCTCCGATCGAGCTCTTGGACCCTTCCGTGGATCCGGGTAGGAGAGTCGGTGAAGGTGAGTTCTTGCGCGCGGTTCACGTCCTGGGCGAGTGAATGGGCTGAACGCCGGCCCACAACAAAAGCGCCGTGTGGGATCAACCCCGCACGGCGCTTCTCTGCTTCCCGATCGGTGAATCGCTAGTAATAAATATTACTCACCAGGAACAGATACGAATTCCCCTTCTTCTCGTCGTATTTGGTCAACGTAATGGGAACGCCCGCGTGCTCCTCCATCGAAGCCTTCACCTGCGCGGGGTCCTTGTAGTTCGCCTTCTTCTCCGCGGCGTCGACCAGGAGATCGGTGACCGCGCGGATCGAGAGCATCACCTCGGGAACGGGCCACGTCGCGAAGTGTCCGGTCATGTGGTGCTCGGCGATCACCTTCTTGTTCTCGGCGTTGATGTAGGCGAAATCGCCCGCCTTGTCCGGCGGGATCGCGATGCCGAGCGCGGTCGGGTATCCGTGGGTCGGGCTCGGGCAGCACTGCTCCGGCACGTAGCCGCCGTTATTGAGCACCGTGCGGATCATCGGATCCATCATTCCGCAGTTGGTGGAGAAAAACGCGGTCTTCCCGCCGTACTGCTTCAGCTCCCGGGGCACGTCCTCCATCACAAATTGCTGGGTCGCCGGGAGGCCGCCTTCCCCCATGGGATCCGGCGCCGTCACGAAGTGGAACCGGATGCCCTGCTCGAGGCACGCCTGCTTCATGATGTCGCGCCGCCGCGCGAGCAGCTCCATCGACATGTGGCGCGGGAAGGAATAGTGGATCAGGTCCGTCACGCCCATCTTGTGCGCGACGTCCACGATCGTGCGGCCGCGCGCGAGCTGATCGGGCTGGATCGAGATGTCGGCGGTCGCATTCACGATGTCCGGATCCTCGTGCGGCTCCACCATCCCGATCAGGATGTCGGGGCGTTTCTCCCGGATCTTTCGCACCGCGGCCACCGAGCCGGGAATCGCCTGCCCGACCACGATCACCTTCACGTCCGGATCGGACGCGAGACCAACAAGCTGCGCGATGACGGTCTCCTGCTCCTGCATGAAATTGTCGGGGTAGGTCACCATCTTCACGTGATCGGCGCCGTACTTCGCCACGACCATCTGCCCCGCGCGGAACTCGTCTTCGCCCTGGGAAACCGTCCCGGTCATGATCCCGATCTTGAACGGGATCTGGACCTGGGGCTTGATGGCCGACTCCTGCGCCTTCGCCGTCCCGTCGGTCTTGGCGGAGCACCCGGCCAGGGTCAAGAGCGCGAGCGCCGTTGCGCCCGCGAGGGCAAACATCGCGGCGAAGAAGTTCCCGCGTGACATTCGGGAATGACGACGGATCATGGGGTGAACCTCCGCCCGCTCAGGCGGGCCTTGTTTGCGGCGAATCGCGTATGCGTACGGCCAGTCCCGACCACCTCGGAGTCTAGCAGAGCGACCGCCGCCGTGCTAGGGTCGGCCGCCCATGCCTCTCCTCGTCTGGGCCGCCGCCCTCCTCGAAGGCCTATCGCTCACGCTGGTCCAGGGATACCTGCCCCTGTACGTCCGCAGGGCCCTGGGGGAGGCGCATTTTCTCACCGTCGGATCCGTGGTCGCGGTCCCCGCGCTCGGGATATTCATCGCGAGCAATTTCTGGGGCGGCCTCTCCGACGTGAGCGGCCGGCTGAAGCCCTTCATCCTGATCGGGCTCGCGGGCTACTTCGCGGCGCTCGCGGGATACCCGCTCTTCCGGCACGGCGCCACCCTGCTCGTTTGGGCGGGGGCGGCCTCACTCCTCTACGGGACCCTCGCACCCTCGCTCAAGACCTACGTGACGCTCACCCAGCCGGGCCGTCGCGAGCACGCGCTCGCCTACCTCCTCATGTCGCAGAGCATCGGCTGGTTTCTGGGGAGCGTCGGAGGCTCGCGCCTCATGGAACCGAGCATCGGCTCCGGTTTCAAGACCGCGGTCTGGGTGTGCGCGGCGCTCGTTGCCGCCCACCTCGTCGTGGTCGCGCTGTGCCTGCGAGATCACCGGCGCGATCCGGCCGTGAGGCAGCATCGCGGATGGCTCGAGGGGGTGGTCCAAGACCTGGCCTCCCTGTACGAGAACCCGAAGCTCCTCTCGGTGTGCGTCGTGATCTTCTTCCTCGTCGCGGGGAACTACATCACCTGGGGGTTCTTTTCGGTCTTCTTCGTCGAGCACCTGCATGCGAGCGTGGGCACGCTCGGCACGGCGCTGGGCGTATCGTCCTTGCTGGGAATCGTCCTCATGCCGGCGGTGGGGCCGCTCGTAGGCCGCTTCGGAGGGCATCGCGTGCTCGCGGTCGGGACGACCCTCTACATCGTGATGTATCTGGGCATGGCGCTGACCCGGAGCCCGCTGGCCGCGGCGGCGCTCTTCGCAATGCCGCTCTATGGCATGGTCAACGTGAGCGCCAGCACTCTCGCCTCCCAGTACTCGACGAGCGTTCAGCGCGGCGGCGGTCTCGGCATCCTGAACGGAACGTACGCCCTGGCGACGATCGTGGGGCCGCTGATCGGTGGGTCGCTCGCGGATCGCGCGGGGCTGGGGGTGATTCCCTGGACTTCCCTCGGGTTCGCGGCCGTCGCGACCGCGATCGCCTGGCGGACCGTGGCGACGAGCGTGCCGTCCCGGGCCGAATCGGGTGCGCCCCCACGGCCGGCCGACCAGGCCAAAGTCTCCGGAAGAAATGCCGATTGAAACGGGGTAATCCTCCCTGGTATGCTCTAATGACTTGGGGCTTGCCGACGAGGTCCACGTCGCACCCTACAACTCGCCCTACGATAGGAAGTTAGCCCCGACATGAGAATGTTCATCCCAGCATGCGTCCTTCTCCTTTTCGGCCTAGCGCTCTTCTCGCCTCCCGCCCAGTCGGTTGGAACAACGACCCCGCTCGATCGCTCGGCCAAGCCCGCGCCGGGGGAGAAGAAGCTTCCGTGGATGGCGTTCGACGCGGCGACCGAAAAGGCGAAGAAGGAAAACAAGCACCTGATCGTGGACGTCTACACGACCTGGTGCGGCTGGTGCAAGGTCATGGACCGCCAAACCTACGGGAATTCGGAGGTCGCCGGCTATCTCCTCGAGAATTTCGTGCTGGCGAAAGTGAACGGGGAATCCTCCGCGGAGATCCATTGGAAGGGCAAGACCATGACCGAGAGGCAGTTCGCGCGCTCAGTAGGGGTGACGGGATTTCCTACCACCTATTTTCTCAAGCCCGACGCGGAAATCATCGGCGGCGCGCCAGGATTCATCGGGCCCGGCGACTTCATGATCTACGCCAAGTACGTGAGCACGCGCTGGTACGAGAAGGGCTCACCTCAGGACTACCTCAAGTCGACGCAGCAAGAGCCGCAGCACTCGAACTAGCGCTCCACCTTCGTTGAACCACCCGTGGGGGGTCGCCCATCGCGTGGCACGTGCTTCGCGTCCGCTGCTTCCGCGTGTCCATCCGCCGGCCCTGAGCGTGGTCCTGCTCGCCACGGGATATCTCGCGCTGGGGCTGGTCTCGCTCGCCCTATGGCAGACCGCTCCCGCGCTCGACACGATGCTCGGACGCCATCACATCGCCGGCGCGCTCGCGAATCTCGCGCTCGTCCTCTTGGGCATGAGCATCGTGGCCGGGCCCTACCGTCGCGGCGACCGGTGGGCGCACTGGGTGCAGTGGATCCCGCTCCTGGCCTACGGCGTGCCGATCCTCTGCATCGACGGGTACCATGTGGGCTGGCGCACCGAAAGCACGGCGATCAACGCCGCGCTGCTCGCTCCCTTCGTGCTGGGATTGCTCTGGGATCGGAGGAACCGGAGGATTTAGGCGGTGCCCGGCGACCACGGCACGGGCAGGTTGAGCTGCCTCAATTTCGCTTCCAGCTCCTCGCGCTCCCGGTTCTTGGCGAGACGGCCGTCCACCATGTTCAACATGCCGGCCGCCTTTGCGATTTCCGTGGCGCCGGCCGTGTCCGATGCCCCCACGGCCGCGACCACCTTCCACTCGGTCGCGGATAGCTCGAGCGCGTGGAGCGAATAGTCGAGGAAGGCTTCCCACGTGATCGGACACCACCTGCTGACCACTTCCGTGCCGATGGTCCCCGCGTAGGCGCGAATCTCCTCCTGGGCGTTCGCGTCCATCCTGAGCTTCAGGAAGTGGAGCAGGTTGTGGAGGTTCGTCTTCCAGTACGCTTCCGTGTAGGTCGAAAGAGGCAGATCCTTTCTCGCCTGCTCCCGAGAAATCCCCTCGGCCAGGCGCTCCTCATAGATCTTCCGGGACGCTGCGTGGAGATCGGCCTCCTTCTTGGAGAATATCGCCCCGCGTGAAGGATCCAGGGTCTCGTCGCTCCCTTGCCTGTTCTTTTTCGATTGCAGTCGCCACGCCTCGGCGGGCGTCGTTTGCGCGGAATCGATCGCGACCGAGTAGCGGGTCGAGTACTCGTTCACGCTCGCGGTGCGATGCCGGATCCACTGCCGCCAGCAATCCATGGGGACCCGGACGTGCAGCTTGATCTCGCACATCTCGAAGGGTGTGGTGTGGCGGTGGCGCATCAAGTAGCGGATCAGGCCGCGATCTTCGTGGATTCGCTTGGTCCCGGCGCCGTAGGAGACCCGCGCCGCCTGAACGATCGACTCGTCCGAGCCCATGTAGTCGATGACCCGCACCAAGCCGTCGTCCAGGACCCGGAACGGCTTTCCTAGAATCGCGTCGAGAGCCGCCACGCGCGGCCGTTCCAGGGGGGAGCCGGTCTCGTTCATCGCGGTGGAATCTAGCACGCCCTTCACGGATCGCGCGACACGCACCGCTCGACGGCCGGCGGCGAACGAAGAGTTGAGCGGACGCCGCGCTGGACACTCTCCACGGTACCCACATCCTCCCGCCCCACCCGGTCCAGCGCGGCGTCCCCATGAATACACGCTGACCGTGGTGTTAGGGAAGAGCCAAAAACAAAACGGCGCGATTTTTTCCCGCGCGCCGAGACGCGCTCCCTTATCCGCTTCCATGTTCCCATGATGCGTGCACACGTTCGAGGGGCGGTGCACTCGGTTCTCATAATCACGTGCGAGCAGGAAAGGTTGGTCGTCCGGCGCGGTCGCGCGCTCAGGCGATGCCGAGCCAAGCAGGCACCGCGGCCGCGCTGTCGAGCACCGCGGTCGGCCCCGGCGTGAATCGCGTGGCGTCTCCGGCGCGAAACTTGCCCGTGCGTACAAGCACTCCCGCCATGCCGAGCGCGACGCTCGCGGAGACGTCGAATTCGGCGTCGTCCCCCACCATGGCGATCTCCCCACGCTGTACGCCCTCTTCCTTCGCGACCGCGTCGAAGAGCAGCTCGGAAGGCTTTCCGAGCGTCTCCGCCTCGCGACCGGAGGCGTAGGCGAGGAACGCCGCGACGGGCCCGAGATCGGTCACAAGCTCCCCGCCCTTCCGGAAATAGCGGTTCCGCTGGAGCGTGTAGAGCGTGGCGCCTTCCACCAGGCGTCGAAACGCCGGTTGGAGATCCGCGATGCGCAGATCGTGCCCCTCGGTCGCAAGGACGACCGCCGGGCCCCGGGGATCGCTCTGAAACCACTCGAAATCTTCGCGCACCTCCGGCTCCACGTAGAGGAGCCCGCGGGCGTGCCCTCGCTCGGGGAGCGTGCGCCGCGCGACCACAGCCGGCGTCACGAGCCATGAGGGGTTGTCCAAGAGCCCTTGCCGCGTCAAATGGGCGGCGAGAATGCGATGCGGGACGCTCGTCGTATTCGTTACGAGCCTCACCGGCATGCGCTCGAGGATTTGTCGCACGGCGTGAGCCGCTCCAGGAATCGCGGGCCCGCCGACTCCGTCCGTCAGCGTTCCGTCGATGTCGAAGCAGACGAGGCGGATCCTCGAGGGCTCCATGCGCGGCGATCTTAGTGGGTGAACCCGAATCCCGAGAGAGTTAATCTAAGAAGCATCCGTGAGGCATGGTGCCCACGTGATTGGAACCGCCGGGCGCGACAAGCCCCGGCGAGAGGAGGAACGATGCGACCAGCCATGGTGCATTGGTGGAAGCACGGCCGCCACGGCTCCCGCTGTGGCGCGTATGCCGGCTGCGCCCCCGGAGTCTCGATGGAGCGACGGGAGCCGCACACCGTCGGCGAAGAGCTCCAGGCGACATTCGGCGGCGGAGGCTTTGGAGTCAGGAGGCCGCTCCGTTTCCTGGCGTTCAAGCTCGGGCTCGACGAATCGCAGGTGGCCGAGCTCGCGAAGATCCTGGACGAGCTCAAGACCGAGCGGGCCCAGGCAGCCGTGGACGATCGCCGCGCGATCACGGCGATCGCGGAGGCGGTAAGCGCCGACTCTTTCGATGAGGCAAAAGCGAAGTCGGCCGCGTCGGTTCGGGTAACAAGCTCGGAGAATCTGCAGAACTCGGTGAACCGGGCGATGAGCCGGATTCACGCGATCCTGAATCCGGACCAGAGGGCGAAGCTCGCCTACCTGATTCGGACCGGAGCGCTCTCGGTGTAGCGGGTGCGTCGCGGATCGGGGCGCGCCCGTCTCGTCACCGCACGAATCCCTGCCGTACGGCGTGGATGAAGTCGGTGTAGGCGGGCGTGAGCCCTGCCGCGCGCATGTCGGTCGCGATTTGCCCGCGGTGGTACGCCGAATGCAAGAGGACGTGACTCAGGACGTCACCGATCGAGTTCGTCCACGTCTCCCCCTTCGAATTCGTGTACGAGGCGATCTGGGCGAGCGCCCCGGGGCGCATCCGGCCGAGATACTCCTGCCACAAGGGGGGCAGCTTCCCCGCCTGCGCCTCACATTCGCCTACTGTCCACGCGGGCCACACTTCGGATTCCTGCCTCCATTGCTTCAATCGCCCTAGCCAAAGCCACTCCGCCGAGATGAGGTGGGCCAGGTACTTGAGCGAGCGCGGCGGCGGCGTTCCGGAACGGAGCGCCGCGAGGGTTTCCTGGTTCGCCCACGCGTCGTAGGCGAACTGACGATGAAGGTGGAGCAGGAGGTCCATGGCGGGCGATTCTCTCGCCGGGAGCGGAGCGGTGTCCAGATGTAATGCGGGGCCTGATCCATGTCCGGGCGGGGGTCGCGCGTCGGTTGCGCCCGCGCGTCAGGTCCGGGGGCCCGCGAGACCAGGCTGGGCGCGTCGTGCGTGCGCTAGGAGCTCGATGCAGCGTGTGACGAGCGCGGTCCAACCGGTCTGATGGCATGCGCCCAGCCCGCGGCCGGTTTCGCCGTGGAAATACTCGTGGAAGAGGAGCAGATCGCGGGAGTGCGGCTCTTGGGCGAAGACAGCCTCCTCGTCGAGACACGGGCGGCGGCCGGTGGAATCCGGGCGGAACAACGACGCCAACCGGGCGGCGATCTCGTTCGCCACTTCCTGCAAGTTCATGAGCCGTCCGGATCGGGCCGGGCACGCCACACGAAGGGAGTCACCGTAGAAATGGTGGTAGCGCTCGAGAGCCTCGATCAGAAGGTAGTTCACCGGGAACCAGATCGGACCGCGCCAGTTCGAATTCCCGCCGAAGAGCGGGGTGGTCGCCTCGCCGGGCGAGTAGTCCACGCGGTGCTCCGTACCGCCGACGAGGAACACGAACGGGTGGTCCCGATGGTATCGCGAAAGCGAGCGGACGCCGTAGGGGGACAGGAACTCGTTCTCATCCAGCATGTATTCGAGCACGCGGACGAGGCGCTCGCGGCGCGGGATCGCCAGGAGGCGGTGCGAGTGCCCGCCGCCGCCGGATTCCATATAGGAGATGTGCCGCACCAGGTCCTTCCGGTTCTCCAGGAACCAGCGGAGGCGCTTCCCGAAGCCCGGTAGCCGCGCGATCGCTTCCTCCTCCAGGACCTCCACCGCGATCAGTGGAATGAGCCCGACGAGCGATCGCACCCGGAGGGGAATCTTCATTCCGTCGACGTAGATCTGGTCGTAGTAAAACCCGTCTCCCTCGTCCCAGAGCCCGCTCCCGCCGAGCGTGTTCATCGCGTCCGTGATGGCGACGAAATGCTCGAAGAACTTCGAGGCGAGGTCCTCGTAGGCCGGATCTTCGGTCGCCAGCTCGAGCGCGATCGAGAGCATCGTGCCGCAGTAGAAGGCCATCCAGGCCGTGCCGTCCGACTGCTCCAGACGGCCGCCGGTCGGAAGCGGGCGCGAGCGGTCGAACACGCCGATGTTGTCCATCCCCAGAAACCCGCCCGAGAAGATGTTCAGCCCGTCGGGGTCCTTCCGGTTCACCCACCAGGTGAAATTGAGGAGCAATTTTTGAAATGCGCGTTTGAGAAAGAGCCGGTCGCGCTCGCCGCGCTTGGCCGTGATCTTGTACACGCGCCAGCAGGCCCAGGCGTGCACGGGCGGGTTGACGTCCGAGAGCTCCCATTCATACGCGGGGATTTGTCCGTTCGGGTGCATGTACCATTCGCGCAGCAGGAGAAGCAGCTGGTGCTTCGCGAATTCGGGGTCGAGCCGCGCAAGGGGGAGCATGTGAAACGCGAGATCCCACGCGGCGTACCAGGGATACTCCCAGGAGTCGGGCATCGAGAGCACGTCGCGGTTGTAGAGGTGCGCCCAGTCCCGGTTCCGCACGCGCGCGCGTGCGGAAGGCGGCTTCGGTTGGGCGGGGTCCCCTTCGAGCCAATCCTTCACGGAGTAGTGGTAGAACTGCTTCGTCCAGAGAAGCCCCGCGTACGCCTGGCGCATGATTCGGCGCTCGTCCTCGGTGGTCCCCTCCGGGATCCGCGACGCATAGAACTGATCCGCCTCTCGGCGGCGCGCCTCCAGCGTGGCGTCGAACTCGGCGGCGAGGGGCTGCTTCGGCATCTCGGCCTCGGCCGCCAAGCGAAGCCGCGCGGCGGCTCTCCCGCCCCCCGGAATCGTCAGCCGATAGAGCGCCGCGGCTTTGGTGCCCAGGCGGCCCGGATTCAGGGCGCTCTTCCTGCCGCGAACCACGTAGTCATGGAACGCGTCCTTCACGTACGGTCCGTCGTTCTCGGTGCCGAAGAGAAGCTTTCGGTTGGTTTCGTTCTCGGTGAACAGGAGCTCGGCTGCCCCCTCCGTGACGAGGCGGAACCGTCCCAGGGTCTCGTGCTCCGCCAGGATCGCGCCGTCGGCCGGCGCCGAGAGCTTCCCCTTGGCGAAGTAGCCCTCGCCGGTCCGCCCCCAGGACCACGTGTTTCGGATCCAGAGGGTCGGAAGGATGTGGAGCGGGGCCTCATCGGGGCCTCGATTCCAGACCTCGATGCGGACGAGGATGTCGTTCGGAGATTTCTTGGCGTACTCGACCGAAACGTCGAAGTAGCGTCCTCCTTCGAAGACGCCTGTGTCCGCGATCTCGAACTCAGTGTCGGTGAGCCCGCGCCGGCGATTTTCCTCCAGCAGCCGCTCGTACGGAAATTCGGATTGAGGATACCTGTAAATCGCCTTCATGTAGGAATGGGTCGGAGTGGAATCGAGGTAGAAATAAACCTCTTTGACGTCTTCGCCGTGATTTCCCTGCTTTCCGCTCAGTCCGAAGAGGCGCTCTTTCAGGATGGGATCGCGGCCATTCCAAAGGGAGATCGCGAAGCAAAGCCTGCACTCACGGTCGCAGATCCCGAGTAGACCGTCTTCCCCCCAGCGGTAGGCACGGCTCCGCGCGTGCTCGTGCGGGAAGTACTCCCACACCTCCCCGTCGGCGGAGTAGTCCTCCCGGACCGTGCCCCATTGCCGCTCCGAGAGATAAGGCCCCCATCGCTTCCAGTTCTCGAGGCGCCGCCCGTCCGCCTCGAGCCTCCGGGTTTCGGCATCGCTCATGGACGAAACCACCCTCTCATCGCCCCGGCCCGCCGGCCGAACCGGGCCCTGGGCGTCTCAGGAAACGAGCGACGAAGGCGAACAGCGGCGCGCTCTCCCCGATCCTCAACGCGAATACGGCCGCCAGATAGACCGCGGCGGCCGCGGCGAGGCCGCTCCCGACGACCAGGAGGCGCGCGAGGACGCTCGTGAGCCCGAGCGAATGCTCGACCCCCCATGCCACGGCGAGCGCCGCAAGCGCGGCGATCAGGGAAGCGAAGAAGATCTTGCCCGCGGCGAGCGAGAGCGCGCGGCCGCCCATGGGGCCGATCTTTCGCCGCAGCACCTCGAAGAGGAGGAAAAAATTCAGGACCGAGGAGATCGAGGTCGCGAGCGCGAGCCCGCGGTGCCGCAGAGGCCCCATGAGCATGATGTTCAACACGACGTTGATCGCGATCGTCACGAACGAGATCGTGACGGGGATGCGGGTCATTCCGAGGGAGTAATACACGGGCACCAGAACACGCACGGCGGAGAACGCCGAGAGTCCGACCGCGTATCCCCAGAGCGCCTGAGCGGTCTGCCAGGAGTCCTCCGCGCCGAACCGTCCGTGCTGGTAGAGGAGCGCCACGATCGGGTGGGCGAGCGCGATCAGGATCATGGTCGCCGGCAGGGTGAGAAACAATCCGAACCGGAGTGAAAAGGAGATCGTGCGCTTGAGCTCCGGCATTTCCCGTCGGGCCGCGTGGCGCGAGACCTCGGCGAGCGTCACCGTGGCGATCGCGACGCCGAACAGCCCGATCGGAAGCTGCATGAGCCGGTACGCGTAGTTGAGCCAGGAGACGCTTCCTTGAGGGAGGAGCGAGGCGAGAAACGTGTTCACGAAGATGTTCACCTGCGTGGCCGCCAACCCCACCGCGGCCGGCGCCATGAGCGTCACGATGCGGAGCACCCCCGGGTCACGGAATGAGATTTCCGGGCGCCATCGAAATCCCTGGGCCCATAGCGCGGGGACCTGGATGAGTAGCTGTCCCAGCCCGCCGAGGAGGACGCCGAACGCCATTCCGACGATCGGCTCGAGCCCGAAGCGGGGGCAAATCGGCGCGATGAGGAATCCGGAGGCGATGAGCGCCAGGTTCAGCATCGTGGGAGCGACCGCGGGGATGAAGAACACCCGGCGCGTGTTCAGGACGCCCATGACCGCGGCCGCGAGCGCCACGAGCAGGAGAAAGGGCGTCATGATCCGGGTCAGCTGGGTCGTCAGCTCGAGCTTTCCCGGCACCTGCCCGAACCCTGGCGCCATCCAAGGGACGATGCGGTCCGCGAATGCCATTCCAAACAGGCAGATCGTGGATACGGTCACGAGCAGGAAGTTGATGACGAGGTTTGCAAGGCGCATCGCGGCCTCGCGCCCCTCGGTTTCCTGAACCCGGGTCAGCGTCGGGACAAAAGCGGCGCTCATCGCTCCTTCGGCGAAGAGGTCGCGAAGCAGGTTGGGAATCCGGAAGGCGACCTGGAAGGCGTCGACCGCGAAGCCGGCTCCGAAGAATGCCGCGAAAACCTGCTCGCGGATGAGCCCCATGAGGCGGCTGGCGAGCGTGGCGAGGGAGACGATTCCGGCGGCGCGGGCCAGACCGGTCTCCGGCGGCGGGGCCGTCTGGCGCGCCGGCCGAGCCGCGACGGCATCATCGGGCGGCGGCGGGACTTCGCGGCTCTCGGTCACGCAGCCGCATCCTCAAGGGAGCGCTCTCCCTTGTCAAGCTCGCGGCCCGCGGAGCGCGTCGCGGGTTCGTGTCGCCCGACCGCCGCGCGGGGGCCAACCCGAACCGGGCAAAGCGCTCGGTGTTCTGCTATACTGAGGGTGACTCGGGAGGCGTTTCCGGGCCCACCTGCCCCAATCTGAGGAGAACCTCCATGGCCGCCCACGACCAGGACAAAGAGCTCGTCGAACGTCTCATCGCGGAGACTAACCTCTCGGCAAGGATGGACGCTTTGATCGGGGAAATCTGCGACAAGCTCCGGGAGTATGGCGTCTCCTCGCCCCACAAAGCCTTCAACGATCTCGTGGACCCGTTCCGCGAATACTTCATGCTGGAATACGAGGAGGAACGGGGGCTCGAGGAGTCCGAGGAAGAAGAAGAGGACGAGGAAGAGGACGAAGAGCGGAACCTGTGAGCGCCCTAGCCCCCCGGCCTCTCGATCCACAGCCGTCTCAATAGCGCCAAGTTCCTTCGGTCCATCACAACTCCGTCCTTTCCCTTCGGCGTCTCCAGCAGCTTGGGGATCGCGCTGAGCCTCGGATCGCGCAGCATGCGGGCGAAGGGCTCGGTTCCGAGATAGCCCCTGCCGATGTGCTCGTGGCGGTCGACCAAGCTCCCACGCCCCGTCTTGGAATCGTTGAAGTGGATGGCGCGGAGCGCTTCCAGGCCCAATATGCCGTCGAACTCCTGGATTGTCTGTTCGTATCCGCCCTCGGTCACGATGTCGTATCCGGCGGCGTGGACGTGGCACGTATCGAGGCAGATCTGGACCAGGTCAGGACGTGCCACGTGGTCGCGGATGCGCGCCAGCTCCTCGAAGCGACGCCCGATCGTTGTGCCCTGGCCGGCCACGGTCTCGAGAAGGACCGTCACGGAGGGGGCCGAGGCGATCGCGCGCGCCTCATTCAGGGAAGCGGCGACGCGGTCGCACCCTTCGCGTACCCCGCGGCCCATGTGCGCACCGGGGTGGGTCACGAGGAAGGGAATCCCGAGCTTCTCGCAGCGGGAAAGCTCCTCGGCAAGGGCCTGGATCGAGCGCCTTCGGAGGGCGGCGCGAGGCGAGGCGAGGTTGATGAGGTAACAGTCGTGGGCCACGACCGCTCGAAGGCCGCTTCTCTCCCAGGCCTCGCGGAAGGAGCGGATCTCCGCGGGAAGGAGCCGCCTCCCCTTCCACTGGTTGGTGTTGCTGGTGAATACCTGTACGACGCGGGCCCGGACCGCCAGGGCCCGCTCGATAGCCCTCGACATTCCCCCCGCGATGCTCATGTGCGCGCCGATCAAGGGCCCCGGGTCGGGCGGCCTCTCAGCCAGTCGAATGGGGGTGATACTATGCGGCCGCTTCATGGGAATACCCGGTCCGTCTTTCCGCTTGAGGAAGGGCGTAGTCCGGCCGATTTTTCCAAGGACGGAGCGTTTCCCGTCTCCGGGGGGCCGTACCAAGCCTATGAAGGATAAGGGGAAAGGGCAAGCCCGCCGGACAGGGGACGCGAGGCGCGCCGCGGTGCGCCCCACGCGCCCCGTAGCGCGGTTTTGCATGGTATGCGGCGGCACCATGCGCACGATCAGGGAGCACGGAGTCCGCCGCCGCGCCTGCTCCCGCTGCGGATTCATCGGGTATCGAAATCCCGTGCCCGCGTGCGGGGTTCTCGTCCGGCGGGAGGGGTTGATCCTGCTAGCGCGACGAGGGCACGAGCCGCGCAAGAATGCTTGGGGCATTCCGGCCGGCTTCATGGAGTACGGGGAGCATCCCGAGGTGACCGCGGTACGCGAGGCGCTCGAGGAGACAGGGCTCAGGGTTCGCTTGACCGGGCTTTTCGGGGTCTACGCGGCGCGGGACGATCCGCGTGCCCGTGCGGTGTTGATCCTCTACCACGCCCGCGTGGTCGGGGGAAGGCTTCAACCGGGCGATGACGCGATCGAGCTGGGGTATTTCCCGCTCGGTCGGCTGCCGCGCCCGATCGCGTTCCGCGCCCATCGGGAAGCGCTGAGGGATTTGCGCCGGATGAATCGGGAGAAGAATCGATGAGCGTTCGCATCCTGCATCTCGCCGACCTGCATCTCGGGGCCGCGTTCCCATCCATGGGGGAGCGGGCTCAGGAGCGCACGCGCGATCTGCTCAACGCGTTCCTGCGCGCGATCGAGTTTGCTTCCTCTCCCAAGCATCCGGTGGACCTGGTCGCGATCGCCGGGGACCTGTTCGACACCCACGACCCCGACGAGGGCCTCGTCTTCCAGGTCGAGTCTTCCTTCGAGCGCCTTTCCAAGGCGAAGGTGCCCGTCTTTCTCGTGCCGGGAACCCACGACGCGTATTCCTACCGTCGATCGGTGTATCGCCGGCTCCGCTTGCCCGAGGGCTCCGCGCTCCTCGCCGAGCCGCGGCTTCAGCCGGGGGCGCGCCTCACGATCCGAGGCGAGACGGTGCAAATGTACGGGGTCGCCTACGACCCGGCCGTCGCCGCCCGCCCGCTCGGCGATTTCTCCCGCTCCGGCACGGCCGACTACCACGTGGGGATTCTCCACGGCGCGCTGCAAGACAGCCCCACCTGGAAAATCAGGCCCTCCGATCTCCCGATCAACCGGGGCGAAGTCGCTGCCTGCGGCCTGCACTACTTGGCTCTCGGCCACTATCACAACTTCGTCGAAGTGCGCGAGGGGGGCTCGGTGGCGGTATACCCGGGAACGCTCGAGGGCAGGAAATTCGGCGAGGACGGCCCGCGCCACCTCCTCATCGTGACCTTGAGCCGCGGCACGGTCTCGATCGAGCGCAAGCCCTGGAACACGCGCACCCTCTCCCAGGTCGCGGTCGAGTTCGTGGGGGCCGACGTGCATGACGAGCACCAGCTGATCGACAGGATCGCCGCCTTCGCCGGGGACGGTGAAATCGTCCGGGTGCGCCTCGAGGGCGCGGCCGATTTTGTGTTCGAACCCGAGCGCATTGCCGCCCGGATCCGGGACCGTTTCTTTCACCTGGAAATCGACGACCATACCTACCTCCTGGACGCGGCGCTCCTGGGTCGATTTCGCGACGAGGCCACGATCCGTGGCGCGTTCGTGAGGCGCACGCTGGAGCGGCTCTCGCGGGCGCAAACCCAGCAGGAAAAGGAGATCGCGACGCTCGCGCTCAGGATCGGGCTCGCCGAGTTCCAGAACCCACGCCATGCGGTTTGAGCGAATCCACATCGAGGGCTTCGGCCCCATCGTAGGGTACCAGGCGGTTCTCGAGCCGCGGCGGCTCAACCTCATCATCGGGCCCAACGAATCGGGCAAGTCGTCGCTCGCCGCAGCGATCGTGGCGACGCTCTTCGGGTTCTCCTCCCACGAGGAGGAGGCGCGCGCACGGCCCTGGAACGGCGCGCGCCACCGTGTGACGCTCATCTTCGAAGCGGGCGGGCACCGCTGTCGCGCGTGCCGAGATTTTCATAGCCACGAAGTCCACGTGGAACGACTCGGGAAAAGCGGAGACGAGGCCGAGGGGACCCTGTTCAAGGGGACTGTCAACCCGCGCGGCCGCGGGCCGGAGCTGGAGCAGTACGAGGAGCTCCTCCGATCGTGGTTCGGTTTCACCGAGGCGCGGCTCTTCAGCGAATCCTGCTACGTGCGCGAGAACGCCCTCGAGACCAGGATCTCGCCGGAGCTGCGGCACCTGATCTCAGGCGCCGTCGAGACCGATTACCAGGAGATTCAGGAGGCGTTGCTCGATCGTCTGGACGCGCTCACCAGGGAGCACCCCTTCGACGCCCGGGCCCGGAAGCGGGCCGATCGGGCGATCGAGAAGCGGAAGGGGGCCCTCGAGCTCCTGCGTGGGCGTCTCGCCCGGTCGGAATACGTGCTCCGGGAGCTCAAGTCCAATTTCGCGGAGCGCTCCGCGGCGGAGGCGAGGCTGACCGAGCTCAAAGGCGACGTGGCCGCCAAAGAGCAGCTGATCGCCGATCTCGAAACCCTCGTCCGTCTCCGGGAAGAGCAGCGCAAGCACCTGAGGCGGGCCCCCGCGATCGGGGAAGAGCTGATGCGGGCCCGCCGAGCGCGAGGGCGGATTCAGGAGATCGACCGCAAGACCGGGGAGCACCTGACCTACCTCGCGAACGCTCCCGAGGAGGTCGAGGCGGATCTCATGCGGCTCCAGATTCTCCGCATCCAGGCGAGCCGGCACCAGAAAACCGGAGAAACGGAGCGAAAGCGGCTGGAGGAGATGCATGCGCCCCCCTTCGCGATCGGCCTTTTGCTGACGCTCGCCCTGGGAGGGGCGTTTGGATTCCTCAGCTATGCCGCCCTGAAATCGGCGGTCGCGGCAGGGGTCGGCGGTGTTCTCGGGGCCGCGGCCGGGATGCTCGCGATCCGCGTCTTCGGCCGGAGCGCGGAGCGCGGCCGGGCGCTCGCCGAGGCCAGGGCCCGCGTCGCCGAGGAGAATCTCCGCACGCTGAAGCAGGAGACCGACGTGATCGAGATTCGCGCGAATCCCTACCTGGCGGGACGAACGCTCGAGATCGTCGTGGCCGACCTGAAGCAGCTCCGCGAGCTGGAGCACGAGCGGCGGGAGCATGCGGCGGTCGTCCAGTCGCTTCCGGTTCCGGAGCGACTCGAGGCCGAATCCCACGAGATCGATGAGGTGGTCAACGCGCTCCGGGCGAAGGAGAAGTTCCTCGTCAGCCAGACGCCGTTCTTGTCGCCGCTCCGGGAGGACCCCGTGCGCGCCGCGGAGGCCTCCGACCGCCTGAAACGCGAGAGCAACGGGATCCGGGCCAAGATCGAAGCGGAGCAGGAGAGCCTGGAGCGTTTGGTGCGCCGCCCGGGCGGGGTCGATTCGGACGCCGAGAATCTCGAGGCCCTCGAGGAGGCGATCGCGGCCGAAGAGGAAGCGCTTCGGCGCGAGGAGCGTCAACGGGACGCGCTTCTTGTCGCGCTGGAGGTCCTGCGTGATTCCGTGCTGCACTACCAAAAGGAGCACGTGGCGCGGCTTGCCACGGTATCCGGACGCACGCTCGCGCGCTTGACCCGCGGCCGCTATTCCCGGGTGGCGCTCGACGCAGAGCTGAACCCGACGGTGAGCTTGGACGGGGCGCGGGAGATCGCGGTCGAAGCCTTGAGTCATGGGGCGCGGGACGCCTTCTACTTTGCCTTACGGGCGGCCCTCGCCCAGGAGCTCGCGGCCCGGGAGCCCCTTCCCCTTCTCCTGGACGATCCCACGGCCCATTTTGACGAGGAGCGCCGCGGCAGCCTGCTCGGCCACCTGGAGGACCTGGCCAAGGACTTGCAGGTCATTCTCTTGTCCCACGACCGGCGCATCTTGAATCAGGTCCGCGAGGCCCACGTCCTGACGATCGGAACCGACAGCTCCGCAAGCGATTCGACCCGAAAAATCCAGGTCCGCCGCTAGCACAAACGGGTCAAGTTCTGTCGAGTCCGGGCCGAATTTTGGTCCGTATGGCTACTCCCGCCCCGGTCAAGAAGGGCGACTCGCCCGAGCAGAAGGCCGAACGCCTTGGGGATCAAGTGCTGGCGCTTGACGTCAAGCGCGTGGCCGATTGGCTCCAGGCCTTGGTGCGCACGCTCAAGGCTTACCGGATGTACCTGCCGAACAATCCGACCCTTCACAAATTCCAGAGCGATCTCGAGGCGCGAACCTGGTCCTGTCTGAAGGAGATCGGGGACATCGTGCTCAACGTCCAGCAGTTCGACCTCCTCTTCGAGGACTACTCCGTCTACCACAACGCCGCGCGGGAAGAGTCTCTCGCGTATCGGTTCTTCACCGACGGCGTGCGGCAAATCACCTTCCGCGAGGGGCTCGAACCGCAGGAGCTCCGCGGGGTGCTCGAAGTGCTCAAGAAGGCTACCGACTTGAGCCAGGGCCAGGACGACGTGGTCACCCTCCTCTGGGAGCGGGACTTCCGGCACGTCGAGTATGTCCACATCTCGATCGAAGACCTGATGGACGGGAGCGGCGGCCAGGAGTACGAGCCGGACGAGGGCGCCGTCGAGGGCGGAGGGATCCCCTGGCCCTCCCGCGTGGAGACCCCCGAAGAGGAGGCGCCCGTCGCGGTGCCCGGCGAGTCGATCTTGGAGCGCTCCGACGATTGGAACCCGAAGGCGCCGGTCACTCCCTCGTGGGATGAATCGGTGGGTGTGCAGTTCTCGCTGAGCGAATCCGAATCCCAGCAGCTGAGCGAGGCGATCCGCGTCGAGGAGGGGCGGCCGCTGCTCAACGAAGTGCTCGAGATCGTCGCGGCGATCCTGACCTCGGAGGAGGAGCCGACGAGCTTCCTCGAGTCGGCTTCCGCATTCCAGAAGTTCATCGAGCTGGCCCTGGAGGAGGCTGACCTCGGGCGGGCGAACCAGCTCCTCTCCAGGCTTCGGACGATCGCCGCCAAGAAGGCGGAGACCCAAAACGAATTTCGCAGTCTCGCCGAGCAGGTCATCCGCGAAATCGGCCGTCCGAGCTTTCTCGGGCAGTTCGCCCCGGTCCTGAACGCCCATCCGGACCTCGACCCGGCGCTCCTCACCAACTTCCTCGTGCAGATCGGGCCCACCTCGGCGGGCGCCGTCTGCGACCTCTTGGGCCAGGTCAACCACATGAAGCACCGCCGCGCCCTCTGTGAGGCGCTTGCGATTTCCTGCAAGGACGACGTGGATGTTCTCATATCCCGCCTCGGAGATTCGCGGTGGTACGTCATCCGGAACGTGGTCTACGTGCTCGGCCGGATCGCGCATCAAGGGGTCGAACGCGCCTTGGATCGGGCGCTCCACCATGAGGACGTGCGGGTTCGCAAGGAGGCGGTGCGCGCGCTGGGAAACATCGAGAGCCCCACGAGCCGCGCGTTTCTCGTCTCCGCGTTCCGCGATCTTGACGCCACCGTCCGGATTCAGGCCGCGTTGACCCTCGCCCAGAGGCGTGACGACCGCGCCGCGCAGAGCATCTGGGGCGCCATCCAGGCTCCGGAGTTCGCGCGCCGGGACCACAATGAGCGGCGAGCCTTCTTCGAGGCGATGGGGAAGTCAGGATCGGCCTCCTTCGTGCCTCCTCTCCACGAGCTGCTGACGCGAGGGGGCCTCTTCCGGGGGACGAACGAGGAGGAGCGTCTGAACGCGGCCTTGGCGCTCGCGTGGCTCGGAACCCCGAAGGCGATCGAGGTCCTGAATCACGAGCTCACGAGCAAGCGCGAACCGGTCCGGAAGGCGGTGGAGGCCGCGCTGGAGACGGTGCGGAAAGCCGCCGCCCCGGGAGCCCGACGCGACTCGATGGAAGAGGATGCCCCGTCCGAGGCTCCGGGGGTGGAGGAACCCAGCCCATGACGGGACCCGCGACGCGCGCCGGGGTTCCGGGAGGCGCGCCGGAACCCACCGTCCAGCGCATCGTCGTCCAGGGGCGGAGCCTCGCCATGCAGCTCTGCGTGGTGCTCAAGACCGCGAAGATCCATGACGTCGGGAACGTCGCCTTCCACGGTCCGCTGGTCAGCTTCATCGAAACCGTGGAGCAGCTCCACACGGCCGAAGGGGACTTCAAGCTGCAAGCCGTCGGAGATTTCCTCTACATCAACCAGAGCCGCCTCAAGCTCGACGGTTCGAGCTATGCGAGCTATCAATATCTGATCGACGAGTTCCGCAACCGCGGGCTCTCGGGCTTCGCGTTCACCGGGAAGGTATCGCCTCCGGAAGTGAAGAAATTCGTGCGGTTGTTTCTCGACGTGGACTGCAAATCCTCGGATCCCTACGAGGATTTCAGCGCGGCCCTGGCCAAACTGTCGGTCGAGCACCTCGTGCCGCTGCGGACGGTTGTGTCTCAGACCGGAGCCGTCAATATCGAGGAGGTTCGGGATTCGCGCAAGGCGGCCAAGCGGACGTTCTACCGCGCGATCGAAGCCACGAAAATGCTGATGCTGGGCGCGCGGGATCGCAGGCCCGTCGACTTGCGCAAGACGAAACGCGCGGTCCAGTCGATCGTCGATTTGATCTTGAACGAAGAATTCTCGCTGGTCGGGCTCACGGCGATCAAGAACCACGACGAGTATACGTTTCAACACTGCGTCAACGTCTCGATCCTCTCGATCTCTCTCGGGCAGAGGCTCGGATTGTCGAAGAAGATGCTCGGCGAGCTCGGCGTGGCTGCGATCCTTCACGACCTCGGCAAGGCGACGATCCCGGCTTGGGTGCTCAACAAGCCCGGGAAGCTGACCGCCGAAGAGTGGAAGCTCATGACGGATCATCCGGTCCAGGGCGTGAAGATGATCTCGAAGCTTCGAGGCCTGAACGAGCTCGCCCTGCGCGCGATGATCGTCGCCTTCGAGCACCATCTGAATATTGACGGGAGCGGCTATCCCAAGCTCGGGGACCATCTCCGGATGTCGCTCTTCAGTAGGATCGTGGCGATCGCCGATTGTTTCGACGCGATGACCGCGCACCGATCCTACCGAAAGTCGCCGTTCACGCCGTACGAGGCGCTGCATCACATGCTGATCGCGAACCGCGAGAAGTTTGACGCGCTCCTCATCAAGGCGTTCGTCAACACGGTCGGGATGTACCCCGCCGGAACCGTCGTTCTTCTCGACACGAACGAGATCGGAGTCGTCACCGAGCACAACGTGCACGACATCTTCCGCCCCAAGGTGAAGATCGTCGCCGACCGCGACCGCAAGCGGATCGAGGGCTCGATCGTGGACCTGAGCCACCGCGAAGATGGAAGCGGCGCCTACACGGTGGGCATCGTTTCGGCGTTGAACCCGGAGGAGTACGGGATCAGCGTCGCCGACGCGCTGACGTAGCCTCCACGTAAGGGGCGCTCCGGCGCGCTCCCCCGCCTCCAGGCGTCTTGACGGGCCCCTCTTCTCGTCGTAAGCTCCTATCGTTTCGTGACTTTCCCCGAAATGGGAGACCCTCCTTGCTGCATCGTCCCCGCGCGTTGATCGTGGACAAGGACTCGTCCGAAACCGCGCAGCTCGTGTCGTTCCTCACGGAGAACGGCTTCGAGGTGCATTGGGCCAAGGACGGCGAGCAGGCGTTCAACCTCCTCGACCGGCCCGCGCCCGAAGCGGCCGGGGTCTCCGACGGCTCGGTTCCCGAGATCCTGATCACCGAGCTCAAAGCCCACCGGGTCGACGGGATGCGCCTCCTCGACATCGCGAAGAGCCGCAATCCCGAGGTCTGCGTGATCCTCATCGCGGACGGAGGAACCGTGGAGCTGGCGACCGAGGCGATGCGGGAGGGGGCGTACGACTTCCAGCTTCGGCCGCTCAATTTCCAAAAGCTCCTGGCCGTGATCCAGCGCGCCCTCTCCCACCAGCAGCTTGTGAGCCGCGTCTCGGACCTCACGGAGCGGCTGGATCAACGGCTCAAGGTCCCCAACCTCACCGGGAACTCGCGCGTGATGCAGGAGCTGGGCTCGAAGATCGTCCAGATCGCGCCGACCCGGGCGACCGTCTTGATCTACGGCGAAACGGGTACCGGGAAGGAGCTTATCGCGCAGGCGATTCACCAGCTCTCGCCTCGTCGGAACGAGCGTTTCGTGAAGCTTCACTGCGCCGAGCTTTCGGCGAGCATCATCGAGAGCGAGCTGTTCGGCCACGAGAAGGGGGCGTTCACCGGCGCCGATCAGCAGCGGAAGGGGCGCTTCGAGCTGGCGGACCAGGGGACGCTCTTCGTGGATGAGATATCGGAGATCCCGCCGCCCGTACAGACGAAGCTGCTTCGCGTCCTCCAAGACCGTCAATTCGAGCGCGTCGGGGGGAATGAAACGGTGAAGGTCGACGTCCGGGTGATCGCGGCCACGAACCGGAGGCTCGAGGTCCTCGCCGCGCGCGATGAGTTTCGCGAGGACTTGTATTACCGGCTTCGCGTGATCCAGATCGACGTCCCGCCGCTCCGCGAGCGGAAGGAAGACATCCCCCTCCTGGTGGAGACCTTCGTCAAGGAGTTCAACCGGGAGCACGGCCGCAGGGTGACCGGCATCACCCGCGGGGCTGCCGATCGCTTCATGCACCACGACTGGCCGGGCAACGTCCGCGAGCTGAGGAACACGATCGAGGAGATGATCGTCTACGCGCAGGGGAAGCGCGCCCTCGAAGTCTCGGACCTCCCCATACAGCTGCGGCAGCAACGCTCCGCCTCGGGCGAGGACCTGAACGTCACCGTGGGCATGTCCATGCAGGAGATCGAGCGCCGCGCGGTCGAGGCGACGCTCCGCGCGACGGGATACGACAAGCAGAAGGCGGCCAAGATCCTGGGAATCGGGCTCCGCACGCTCTATCGGAAGCAGAAGGAGTACGGGCTGTGACCGGGGGCGCGCTCCAGGGTGTTCCGCTCCGCGGGATTTCGGAAATCATCCTCGTCGTCAAGGACGTGGAGCGCTCGGTCGCGTTCTACCGTGACGTGGTCGGCCTCCCGGTGGACAACGTGAGCAACAAGAAGTTCGCGTGGTTCTGGGCGGGCCCGCCCGGAACGCCCCAGCGGCTCGGTATCACAGAGGGGCCCCTGTCCTTCGGCGCGGCCCACGTCCGGGGCCCGCATCACTTCGCGTTCGGGACCGAGCGTTCGCGGATTCCCGAGCTGAAAGCGGCGCTCGAAGCCCAAGGGCTCGAGGTGGAAGGGCCCGTCGAATTCACCTTTTGGAACGCCCTCTCGATTTATTTCAGCGATCCGGACGGGAATCGGGTCGAGTTTTGCGGCTTCGGCGATTCGCGATAATTCTTCTCGGGGCGCTCGCGGCAGGCGTGCTAGGGCGTTCTGGAGCCGCCCGCCGCGGCATGGTTCCCGCGAGGCTTGATCGTCGCCTCGAGCGCCTCGATCTGCTGCCGCAGAAGATCCGCCTGCTCTTGGTTGGGATCGAGGCGGATCGCCTCACGCAAGTAATCGAGCGCCTCGGCGGGGCGGTTCAAATGGTTTAGTAGCAGAATGGCGGCGTCCCTCAAGGCGAGCGCGCGATCCCGGTGGCCGGCGGGTATGAGCAAGAGCTCCTGGACCGCTTCCTCGTAGCGACCGAGCTGGTCCAGCGCCTGGGCGATGTTGACATGGATCCGCGGATCCCCTTCGGAAAGCTCGTACGCGGTCCGGTACTCCACGAGCGCATCCAAGAACCGCGACATCTTCGTGAGGATCGCCCCGTGGTACATGCGGTAGGTAGAGCTCCCGGGCTCTCCCTCGATCGCGATCGCGATTTGAGCCTCGGCCGAATCCAGCAGGCCCTTGTGCCAGAGCGCGATCGCGAGGGCCGCGCGCAAGGGCGGTTCCATGGGCTTGACCTCGACCTTGAGCCCGCGGCGCGCCCACTCTTCCGCGCGATCGTAATCCCCTACGGTGGCGAAAAGCCTGGAGAGGTCCAGGCACCACAGCTCGACACGATTCACCTGGGTGGGCTTCGGCATCGCTGCGGCGAAAATGCTGTCCCTCTGCGCGCGGGTGCTGATCGCCTGCGGCAAGCGGCGCACCACGATGTGAGGACCTGAGGCGTTCTTGACGTCGGATTCCCAGACCACGCTCGCGCGCTCCCGTAGCCAGCGGTAGTACGCGTTCTCCACCGGATATTTCTCCGGCTCGGCTTCGAAGCGTCGCGAGATTTCGCCCGACGCGACGTGGTATTCGAGGCCGTCCAAGAACTCGGGGTGGAAGGCTGGCCGGGCGAACTGGGACTGGGTCGCGAAAAACGGCCAAATCACCATCGTGCGCTCCCCTGGGGTGAACACCGGTCCGTAGAGCTCGACCGCCATGGGCTCCTTCGTCCCGATGTTCTGGTTGATCCACCTCCGCACGAGATGGCGCGAATCCGGGAGCGCCAGCGCGTGTCGCGTCGCGAGAAGCTCGGGAAGCGGCCAGGCGAGGACCGCCGCAACGAGAAGCGCCGAGGGCACCCGCACGGACAACGCGCGGCCCTGCCCCGGCGCCGCCTGCGCCGGGGAGGGAATCCTCGCCCTCGCCCACTCCATGCCCCGCACGATCGCCAGCGCGGCGGCGAGATGGAGGAAAGGCAGCGCGACCAGGATGTAACGGTCTTGTGGGCTTTTCAGCATGCCGTTCGCGAGCACGATCATGAGCGGGATCCAGACGAGCGTACGGGTCAGGCGCCCGCCCCTCCAGAGGAGAACCAGCCCGGCGAGCCCCAGGAGATACGCCGGCCAGCCCATCGCGTGCGGCAGGGTAACCGCGAGATACGTCGGGAGCGAGATCGGAAAGACGGTCTGCCCCACCCAATCCGAAAAGAGCGCCCGCCGCTGGCCGGCGATGTCGATCAGGGTCCGCTTCCAATCGAGGAACAGGAAAGGCGAGGCGACAAAGACCGCCGCCAGGATCGAGGCCATGCCCGCCGCGAGAGGGCGATTCCTCCACAAGGCCGTCCCCTTGCCGCGCCCCGCGCTGTCGTTCTTCGAATCCCCCGTCCGATACGCGAGCGCGAAAGGCAGGGCGAGGACCAGGGGCACGTACTTGCACGCCCCGGCGAGCCCGATCATGGCTCCGGCGAGGATGGAGTCCCGCATCGTTCCGCCGGCGACCACGCGGACGAAAGGCCGGGTCGCGAGCAGGACGAATAGAAGCGCGAGGAGGTTGGGGTCGCTCACGTGTTGGGAGGTGAGCACGTGCAGGGTGTTGGTCGCTACGAAGAGGCCGGCCAGGAGCCCCACGCTCCGGCCGAGGGTGCTCGCGCCGATCCGGTAGGTGAGAAAGACCGTGAGCGTCCCGATCAGCGCGCCCACGACGCGGGCGAAGAGGAACATGGGAGCCGCGCCCGCGCCCGCGATATGGGCCTGGAAGTGCGCCGCGCTCGCGTCCGCCGAGGTGAGCGAGTAGTACATCTTGTACAGGTGCTGCAGCCCGAGCGTGAGATAGAAGCTCAACGACGGCCATCCGCCCGTGTGGGGGTTGAGGTCGGTCGCCTTGGTGCCTCCCCGCCACATGAGCCACGCCCGCCCCATGGTCGTGCGGTCCGTTTCCTCGATGACCGAATCGTCGAGGACGTTGATCTTCAGCGAGGCGTCTGGCAGCCGGTCGTGAATTCCCCACAGGCGGATGGCGAGCGAGAGCGCCAGGAGGGCGAGCAACACCCAATCGGGCCGGATCGCCCCCGGCCATCGTCTGCGCCGGCGGCTCTGCGGATCGCCCGCCCTTTTGGCAGAGGGGGGTGTGTGCTTGGGGCGTTTGGAGGTGGGCCGCTTGTTTGCCATGAACGGGCTGGAAACCCCGACGAGTATAGGGATTAGACCGGTTGCTCCACAAGCCGCATGCCGTTTGGGCAATGACGCGCCCGTCGGCCTGCGCCTTCCGCGGGGGCCCTGCCTAAATCGGGCGACTCAAACGCGCCCGGGGCACCACGTTCGCGCCGGACTGCCTCCGGTCGCGAACCAACGGCACGGCAACTGCGTATATAGGGATACAAGGAGGGGGCGAAGAGTCAATCTTCTGCCCATTTGTCAATCATGCCAGAGACCAAGAGCAAGCCGAAAACCGAGTCACCATCGAAGACCCCTGGAACAAGAGGAGCCTCTAACATGAACGTGAAGCCTTTGGCCGATCGCATCCTCGTCCGCCGCCTCGAGGAGCCCGAAACGAAGCGCGGTGGGATCATCATTCCGGATACCGCCAAGGAAAAGCCGCAGCAGGCGGAAGTCGTGGCCACCGGCCCCGGGCGGCTGACCGATGACGGAAAGCGCATCGCTCTCGAGGTGAAGGCGGGCGACAAGATCCTCATGGGCAAATATTCCGGAACCGAAGTCAGGATCGACGGCAGCGAATACCTGATCATGCGCGAGGAGGACGTTCTCGCCATCGTCGGCTGATCCCTGAGGTTTCTCGCGAGACCTCCATCCATAAAGGAGTGATGAGAATGGCTGCGAAGGAAATCATTTTTGATGAAAAGGCTCGCCAGGCCGTGCTGTCGGGCGTGCAGACGCTGGCCAAGGCGGTCAAGGTTACGCTGGGACCGCGCGGCCGGAACGTGGTACTGGACAAGAAATGGGGATCACCCACGATCACCAAGGACGGCGTGACCGTCGCCAAGGAGATCGAGCTCGAGGACCGCTACGAGAACATGGGCGCCCAGATGGTGCGCGAGGTCGCGACGAAGACCTCCGACGTCGCAGGCGACGGGACGACCACGGCGACCGTGCTGGCCGAAGCGATCTTCCGCGAGGGGCTCCGCAACGTCACCGCCGGCTCGAACCCGATGGGCATCAAGCGCGGGATCGACAAGGCGGTCCGGGCGGTTGTGGAAGAGCTGAAGACCTTCTCGAAGAGCGTCAAGAACCCCAAAGAAATCATGCAGGTGGCGAGCATCTCCGCCAACGGCGACCAGGAGATAGGCAAGATCATCGCGGACGCCATGGACAAGGTGGGTAAGGACGGCACGATCACCGTCGAGGAAGCCAAGTCCATGGAGACGACCCTCGATCTCGTCGAGGGGATGCAGTTCGACAAGGGCTACATCTCGCCCTACTTC
>VBOW01000032.1 GCA_005893275.1 Candidatus Eisenbacteria bacterium
CTCTCGTCGCCGACGATGATGTCCCCAGGATGGACGACAACGCCACCGCACTGGATGGGGTGGTTGATCTCGCCGGGGCCCCGATGGAGGGGACCGATCGGCGTCGCCCCCCGGGCATAGACCGGGTACCCCAGGGTCAGGACGCCTGCGAGATCGCGGATGTACCCGTCGACGACGAATCCGGCGAGGCCGCGGTGCCTCGCCTTGGTGCAAACCAGGTCGCCCAGGACCGCGTTCATAGAGGAGCCGCCCGCGTCCACGACGACGACGTCGTTCGGGGCCGCAATGTCGAGCGATTTGTGAACCATGAGGTTGTCGCCGGGGAAGACCTTGACCGTACAGGCCGGGCCCAGAATACGCTGGCGCTCCGGGGTGAGGCATCGGATCGCCGGCGACATCGTATAGAGGCGGTTGAGTCCGTCGGATATGACCGCCGTCTGGAACTCGCCGATGGCCGCGACCAATTCGGCGGTCGGTCGGGCGATGGTTTTCCGGATTCGAAAGCCTGGCCCCGGGTGCATTTCGGCAGTCATCGGCTTGCTGGCCATGGGAAGCCTCCGTGGGGGAGGCCCCTGGGATTCGGCTCCCACCTGCGGGCCCTGATCCGCTGAACGCGTGCCGGACCGCGTGGAAGGCTGCGGAGCCGGCGACGCGCGATTTTTGAGGTACCCCCACTACTATTATGCGCCGATTTCGGCTCCGGCTCAACCCGAACCGCGTCTCAGATCCCCAGCCCTCGCGCCGCGAGGGTGGCGGCCTGCGAGCGAAATGCCTTCAGATCCTTGTGGCCGCCCGCGTGGATCGAGTTCGTGAGGAGCACGAAGTAGGCGTCGTTCGTGGGATCGATCCACATCGAGACCCCTGTGAAGCCAGAGTGTCCGAAGGAATCGCTCGAGAAGAGCGAACCCCGCGGCGCCGAGTAGGGGCTCTCGATGTCGAACCCGAACCCGCGGCGCACGCCGAGGGCCGGCCCGCATTGATTGGTGGTCATGAGGCGCACGGTTTCGGAGGCCAGAATTCGGCGGCCGCCGTGCGTCCCGCCGCGGAGGAGCATCTCGCAGAAGCGCGCTACCTCCTCCCCGGTCCCGAACACTCCCGCGTTCCCCGCGACCCCGCCCAAGGCCCGCGATCTCGCCCGCGGATCGTGCACCCGCCCGCGAAGCCACACACCGCGCTCACGCGTCGTGGGCGCCACGCGAAGGCGGTCCTTGGCGCGCGTGCCGAAGCGTGTGTCGCGGAAACGGAGGGGGGTGAAGATTCTCTCCTGCGCCGCCCGGTCGAGCCCTTTCCCGGTCGCCCGCTCGACCACGCCTTGCAAAAGCATGTACCCCACGTCGCTATAGGTGAAACGCTCTCCCGGCCGCGCTTCGAGCGGCTCGCGCGCGATCGCGGCATAGAGCCGGGGCTTTCCTCCTCGGTAGTCTTCGAGCGGATTCATCGCGGGAAAGCCCGCGGTGTGCGTGAGAAGCATCGAGAGCCGGGCCGACCCCGCCTCCGTGCCGCGCGCTTCCTCGAGGTGCCTCTCGAGCGGGTCCTCGAGATGGAGGTCATGCGCCGATGCGCGTTCCACCGCGAGCGCCGCCGTGACCAGCGGTTTGGTCAAGGAAGCGAGATCGAAAATCGTATCTTCGGTCATCGGCTCGATGCGCGGTTGGAGCGCACGCCGTCCGAGCGCCGCTCGGTGGACGGCGCCGCCGCTCCGCCCGGCGACGAAGACGGCGCCGGGCACCAGGCCCGCGTCGATCTGCGACCCGAGAAAGGAATGAAGCGGCGCGAAAAGGGAAGCGGCCTCCGACGCGGCGGCCGCGCGTGTGCGTCCCATGGCCCGGCAGGATAGCGGATTTCACTCGCCAGAGGGCCGGCCTCTCTCTACCCTCTCCCGGGCATGATTCCGCTTCGCGATCGAAATCCTTCCGGGGCCTTCCCGGTGGTCACGCTGACGCTGATCCTCGTCAACACCTTCGTTTTTCTCTATGAAGTGCAGCTCGGGCCCGCCCTCGGAAATTTTCTCAACCGCTACGCGCTGGTGCCTGCCGAGGTGACCGGGAGCCTGCAGTACGGCGCCGTGAGCCTCTCCGACACGGTGGCTCCATTCTTCACCTCCATGTTCCTCCATGGCGGGTGGCTTCACCTGATCATGAACATGTGGTTCCTCTGGATCTTCGGCGACAACGTCGAAGACGCGCTCGGGGCGTTCCGCTATATCCTCTTCTATCTGATATGCGGGCTCGGTGCCGCCTTCACGCACTTTCTGCTGCAGCCCGCCTCTCCCATGCCCGTCCTCGGCGCGAGCGGCGCGATCGCGGGCGTTCTGGGCGCGTACGCGGTGCTCTTTCCCGGGGCACGGGTGATCACGCTGATCCCGGTATTCTTTTTCTTACAGGTGGTCGAGCTTCCCGCGCTGGTGGTCTTGGGATTGTGGTTCGTGCTCCAGATCATGAGCGGATTTTTCGAGGTCATGGCGCCGATGCGGGGAGGCACGGCGTGGTGGGCTCACATCGGCGGTTTTGTCACGGGCCTCTTCCTCATACTCCTGTTCAGACCCAGGAAGGTATCCATCTAGCTTCATACCTTTCGGGGCTTGCGCCTTGACTCCCGGGGGGGCTCTGCCACAATAAACGCGATGCATCTCCCCAATCCCATTTCCAAATAGTAAGGAGCGTGGGTGGGTAACTCGTCTCGCCTCATCGTGATGTCGCTCGTGGTCATCGCCGCCGTGGGGTACTTGATCCTCACCGGCGTGAAGCAGACCGGAATGCGGTACATGACCGTGACGGAGCTTGCGAGGCTCGACCGCGCTCCCCAGGCGGAGGGCTTCCGGCTGGACGGGACGGTGGCCCCGGGAAGCGTCGTCTACGACCAGCGAGCACCCAAGCTTCGGTTTCAGATGACCGACGGCAAGGAAAACATCTCCGTGGTTTACCCGGGTCTCATGCCGGATGCCTTCGCCGACGGACGCGAGGTCGTCGTCGAGGGAGCCTACCGGCACTCCGAGCGCGCGCTCTACGCCTCGAAGCTCGTCACGAAATGTCCTTCCAAGTACGAGGCCGGGGGACTCGGGAAGGACAAATCGTGAAGCGGGGGGGCCGCCCGTGAGCGAGCTCGGACGCCTGGCGCTTCTCCTCGGCTTCATCTGCTCCGTCTTCGCGGTCGGAAGCATCGCCTGGGGACTCCGCACGGGGTACTCGGGTCCGCTCCGCAGCGGCAGGCGCGCGGTGTGGACCGTGTGCGGGCTCGCGCTCCTCGCGGTCATTCTCCTCGAGCGGGCCCTTCTCGCGCGCGACATGAGCTACCGCTACGTCGCGGAGCACACGAGCAAGGATCTCCCGCTCCACTACGCGTTCACATCGCTCTGGGCGGGGCAGGAGGGCTCCCTGCTCCTCTGGCTCTTGATCCTGAGCGCCTACGGCTCGGCATTTCTTTTCGCCTACCGGAAACGCCTCGATCCGTTCTACGACGCGGTGGCCATGGTCATCGCCGCCGTGATGATCTTCTTCACCGGGCTCCTGACCTTCGTTTCCTCGCCCTTCCGGATCCTCGCCACGCCTCCCCCCGACGGAATGGGCCTGAACCCGCTGCTTCAAGACCCGGGGATGATGATTCACCCGCCGGTCCTCTATACCGGGTACGTCGGCTTCGTCGTGCCTTTCGCCTTCGCGATGGCGGTTCTGCTTCTGAACCGCTCGGGCACGCGCTGGATCGAGGAAGTGCGCCGGTGGACGCTTTTCTGTTGGGGATTTCTGGGCGTGGGAATTCTCCTCGGCGCCCGCTGGGCCTACATCGAGCTGGGGTGGGGCGGCTATTGGGGCTGGGATCCGGTCGAGAACGCCTCGCTCATGCCGTGGCTCGTGGGGACCGGGTTCCTTCATTCGGTCATGATCGAGCAGCGCCGTGGGATGCTCAAGACGTGGAACATCGCGCTCATCGCGCTGACCTTCGAGCTCTCCATTTTCGGGACCTTTCTCACCCGCTCGGGGGTGCTCACTTCCGTGCACTCCTTCGCGGAATCGGACATAGGCCCGTGGTTCCTCTCGTTCATCCTGATCAGCGGAACCGCGGCCACCGCGCTCATTCTCTACCGTAAGGCCCTTCTCGAGAGTGAAAATCGGATGGAAGCGATGATCTCGCGCGAGGGCTCCTTCCTCTTCAACAACGTGCTCTTCGTCGCGTTGACCTTCGCGACGTTTCTCGGAACCACGTTTCCCGTGGTGAGCGAGGCGGTCACCGGAACGAAGATCTCGGTCTCGGCTCCCTTCTTCAATCGCGTGAACGTCCCGATCGCGCTTGCGCTCCTGCTTCTGACGGGCGCCGGCCCGGTGCTTTCCTGGAAGCGGGCGACCGCCTCCGTGCTGAAGCGCAATTTCATCCTTCCCATGTTCATGGGCACCGTCGCGGCGGTGGTCGCGCTCCCGTTCGGGGCCGACGGGGTCTACACCCTGGTCTGCATCTTCGGGGCGGCGTTCGTGGTCACGACGATCGTGATGGAGTTCGCGCGCGGCATCCAGGCTCGGAGGAGCGGGGAGACGGCGGCCCTTCCCGCCCAGGTCGTGCACCTCGTGAAGAAGAACAAGCGGCGGTACGGCGGATACATCGTCCACACGGGAATCGTGGTCCTCTTCGTGGGCGTACTCGGCTCCTCGGTGTTTCAGAAGGAGGCCCACGCGCCGTTGAAGACGGGGGATGCGCTCCGCATCGGCCCTTACACGCTCACGCTTCGCGGCGTCACCGAGCGCCAGAAGCAAAACGCGACCCTCACGACCGCGATCCTCGGCGTGGAGCGCGGGAGCAAGTTCGTCGGAACGGAGCACGCGTCCAAGGCGCTTTACTCCAAATCGCAGCAGCCGATGACCGAAGTCGCGCTGCATTCGACGCCGGCCGAGGACCTCTACATGATCCTCGGAGGCGTGAACGAGGACGGCTCCGCGTCGATCCAGGCCTACATCAATCCGCTCGTGAGCCTCGTGTGGGGAGGCGGGCTCATCATGGTGCTGGGAACGCTGATCGCGCTGAGCGACCGCATGAGGATCCGCCGGGAAGAGAGGGCCGGCCTTTGACGCGCATCCCTCCCGGGACCGCGCTCGCGATCCTGCTCCTCGTCGGGGCCGCGCCGCCCTCCGATGCCAAGCCACGCGATGCCGCCCACGCGATCACGAGCCAGCTCATCTGCCCGTGCAGCTGCGGAGAAGTCTTGAGCGGGTGCACCTGCGAGACCGGCAAGACGATGCAGGGCTACGTGGAGAACGCGATCAAGCAGGGGAAGGGCAAGGACCAGATCGTGGGCGCGCTGGTGGCCCGGTACGGAGAGGTGATCCGCGGCGCCCCCAAGCCGGAAGGATTCAACCTCGTCGTCTGGATCGCCCCCTTCGCCGCGACGTTGGCCGGCTTCGCGATCGCCTTCCTGGTTCTACGCCGCTGGGTGAAGCGCCGCGCGGCGCTCCCTTCGTCGCTGGGCACGCTCGCCGCGGATCGCGGCGGGCTCTCCCCCGGCCGCACGCTCGAGGCGGATCTCGACGGGCTTCGCGCGCGCGCCGAGGCGGAGCTCCGCCGGATGAGGGAATGATCGGAACCTGGGTCGTCCTGGGCGCCCAGATCCTCCTGGTCGGGATCGTCGCCTGGTTCGTGATTTCGCCGATCGTGCGGAGGCGCGGGGAGCGCGCGTGGTCCGAATCCCGGGAGGAAGCCCTGCGCCGTTCGATCGCCGAGCGCAAGGGGCGCCTGTACACCAGTATCGTGGAGCTCGATTTCGACCGCGATTCGGGAAAGATCTCGTCCGAAGATCACGGGCGCATGCGGAACGAGGCGATGGACGAGGTCCTGGTGCTCCTCCAAGAAGAGGAAGCGCTCGAGAAAGGGCCGAGGCCGAGGCCCGCCGTCATCGAAGGGGGGGACTCCGTGGAGCGGGCGATCGAGGAGTACAAGCGCTCCCGCCGCAGAGACCCCGGGGCCCGACAGACGTAATGCGTCCGTTCTCGATTCCCACCGCCGTCCTCACAGCGCTCACGATCACCCTCGCGCTCTCCTCGGCGTCGGCCGCGTCCGCCCTGACCATCCGGGGAACGGTGGTCAAAGGCGAAGAACGGCGGCCGGTGACGGGGCAGACCGTCCAGCTCCACGTGCTGCGTGGGAATGAGGAAGAGAAGGGGTCGACGGCCGTGACCGGCCCCGCCGGCGAATACCAGTTCTCGGGTCTCAGGGCGGACCCGGCGCTCTCCTATTACGTTTCTACCGAGTACGAGAACGCGTTCTACACGGAAGGCCCTCTTCCCCAAGACCAGGGTCCGACGGTCACCCAGGGCTTCGTCGTCTACGACGTGGGCCGCGACATCTCGGCCGTCCAGGTGAAGAACCACCACATCATCATCGAGCACCAGCCGGACGCCCTCCATGTCACCGAGATCTTGATCTTCGAGAACAAGGGGCGGACCGCCTTCCTCGGCACGGGGCCCGATCATGCCGAAAACGCCGGCGCCCGGATCGGACTCCCCGCTTCGGTCAAAGGGTTCGAGCAGGGGATGGGCGGGGATCCCCAGACGACCCACGTGCGGGGGCGGGAGCTCTCGAGCGAGAGACCGATTCCGCCGGGCGTGCGTCCGTTCAGCTTCTCCTACCGGATCCCGCTCTCGGGCCGCGTTGATCTGAGCCACCGGCTCTATTTCCCGACCGCTTCCTTCGTCGTGCTCCTCGACGATCCAAAGCTCAAGCTCGAGTCCAAGGCGCTCGAGCACGGGGGCACGCGCGATCAGGGTGGAAAACAATACGTGGTCTACAGCGGCGCCTCGTTCGGCGTGGGCCAGGAGGTCCGGATCCGGATCGGCGGCGCCGGGTTCTGGTCGAATCCCAAGGTCTATCCGTGGCTCATCGCGCCGTTCGCGATCCTGGGCGCGCTCTGGGTCGCGGCCCGGAGCGGGAAGCGCGCGCGGGAGGCGGCCCGGGCCGGGGAGCCGCGCCAAGCAGCCGCGCCGATTGAGCGCAGGGCCGTGCCGACGGCATCGGCGCCGGCGCGTCCCGCGCTCCCGATGACCCAGCCCCCGGGCGGCGCCTCGACCGACGCCGATTTCCGCAAGGCGTACCTCTTCCTGGTCGCCGCGCTCGATGAGGGTCTCGAGCGGGGCGAGTTCTCCCGCGAGACCCACGCGTTGATACGCCAAAACCTCAAGCGGCGCCTCCAGGCCCTGCTCGCGGAGGAATCGGCGAGCGGGGTTCGCTGACGCGCCCGCCGTGACGCTCGGCGCGCGCGACATCGAGAAGCGGTTCACGCACCGGCCGGTGCTTCGCCGGGCTTCGCTCGAGCTCCACCCCGGCGAAATCGTGCTGCTCCGCGGAGTGAACGGCTCGGGCAAGACCACGTTCGCCCGGATCCTCGCCACCACCCTGGCGCCCGATGCCGGCGACGTAACCCTGGACGGCGAGCCCGTCCGGCGGAGGCTCCGCGCCGCGCGCCGCGCGATCGGATTCCTGAGCCACCGTCCCCTTCTTTACGCCGGCTTGACCCCGCTCGAAAACCTCGAGTTCTTCGGCAGGCTTGCCGGCGTGACCGACGCGCGCCTCCGAGCGGAGCGGCTCCTGGAGCGGTTCGGGCTTGCGTCCTTTGCGCGAACCCCCATGGAGCGTTTCTCGCGCGGAATGCTCCAGCGGGTCGCGCTCATCCGGGCGCTGCTTCCCGCGCCCGAGGTTCTCATCCTGGACGAGCCCTACGCAGGTCTCGACGACGAAGGCTCGTCGACCCTGAACGCGCTCCTCGGGGAGGCACGGGGGCGGGGCACGGCGTCGCTCGTCATCTCGCACGACCGCGATCGCATCGCGCCCCTCGCCACGCGCGAGCGCGAGCTCAGGGACGGAAGGATCGAGGCCTCCCCGTGACGGCGCTCCGCGTTCTCGAGAAGGACTTGAAGCTCCACGCCCGCGACGCGCGTTTCCTCGCCACGCTCGCTCTCTTCAGCTTATCGCTCGTCTTGATCCTGAGCGTGGCGTTCGGCCCGTTCTTCCGCGACCCCGCGCGCGAGGCGAGCGCCACGCTCTGGGCGGCGCTCTTTTTCGCCGGCGTCCTGGGGCTCACCCGGACCCTCGACCTCGAGTCCGAGTCGGGCGGCGGGGAAGCGCTCAGGCTCACGGGCGCCGACCCCTTCGCGATCTACGCGGGAAAGACGATCGCGAACTTCCTGCTCCTGGCCGTTCTGTTCTTTCTCCTCTTGCCCTGCGCCGCGGTTTTCTTCGACGTGGGGAATCTGGAGGTCTTCCCAACGGTCGTCGGCGTTGCCGCGCTGACCCTCATCGGCTATGCTGCCTGGGGCACCTTGTTTGCCGCTCTCGCGCGGGGGCTCAGGGCGCGCGAGCTTCTGCTCTCGATCCTTCTCTTTCCCACCTTGATTCCGCTCTGGATCGGCGCCGTCAAGCTGACCCGTTCGCTCTGGGCGGACGGCACGATCGAACCGGTCCGGGATTGGGTGAAGATCATGGTCGTGATCGACGTGCTGGGGGTCGCGCTCGCCGCGTGGCTCTACGAGGTGATTCAGGAGGCGGAAGAGTGAATTCCACGATACCCGGTTGGTGGTCGAAGGGGCGTGTGATCCTCTGGGTCTTGGCGATCGCCTTGGTCGCGGGCTCTCTCTATGCGGCCTTTGCCCGGGCCCCGGTCGAGGCGCAGATGGGCGTCGTGCAGAAGATCGTCTACATCCACGTCCCGAGCGCGATCGTGACGCTTCTCGCGTTCGGGCTCACGTTCGCGGCGAGCATCGCGTTTCTCGCGACCAGGGTCTGGGTCTGGGACGCGGTCGCCGCCTCCTCCTGCGAGGTCGGGATGGTGTTCGCCACGATCGTGCTCGTGAGCGGGCCCTTGTGGGCGCGGTCGGCGTGGAACACCTGGTGGACGTGGGAGCCGAGGCTCACGACGTTTCTCATCCTCTGGCTCCTCTACGGCGGGTACCACGTGGTGCGCGCTTCGATCGCCGGCCGCGCGAAGCGCACGGTCTCGGCGGTGCTCGGGATCATCCTATTCGTCAATCTGCCGATCGTCTGGAAATCCGTCGAGTGGTGGCGCGGGTCGCTCCATCCGCGGGGGGTGACGATGACGGGCGAGATGCGCCAGGTCCTCACCCTGTCGATGCTTGCGTGGATCGTGTTCTTCGTCGCCGCGTTCCAGGAAAGGCTGCGCCTCGAGGCCCTGAGGGAAGCCGCCGAATCGGGCGTGGCGGCGGAGCTCCCGCGATGACGTACGCCGTGGCGGCGTATCTGGCGGCGGCGGTGATTTGGGCCGTATACTTGATGTTGCTTCGCGCCCGGGCAGGTCGGATCGCGCAGCGGGGAAGCGGAATGAAACGATGAGGGACCATTTTCAGGAATTCGAGATCTCCCCCGAGATCGTGAACGAGATGATCGAATCAGGGGAGGAGGTGGTCCTGGTCGATGTGCGCGAGGACTGGGAGTGGGAGAAGGCCCACATCGAGGGCGCGATTCACATTCCGCTCTCGGAATTGAGGGACCGGGTCCAGGAACTGGATCCCGAACAATGGACCGTCGTTTACTGCCACATCGGCGACCGAAGCGTCGACGGTTGCCTCGTCCTCTGGGATTTGGGCTTCCGGAAGGTTCGGAGCCTGTCGGGCGGAATCGATCTCTGGTCTGACGTCATCGATCCCGAGGTGCCCAAGTACTGATCCCTCCCGATTTGCCCCGCCACCCGCTCACAGATCCAAGTAGTTCGGGCCGCCCCCGCCCTCGGGCGGCACCCACGTGATGATCTCGTAGGGGTCGGCGATGTCGCAGGTCTTGCAGTGGACGCAGTTCGACGGGTTGAGCTTCAGCTTCACCCCTCCGCCCGGGCCGTCCGGGACCATCTCGTAGACATTGGCCGGGCAGAAGTGCTGGCAGGGATTGCCGTATTCCTCCTTGCAGCGCGTTGCGCAGAGGTCCGTGTCCGCGACGAGAAGGTGGCTCGGCTGGTCCTCGTCGTGCTTCGTCCCCGAGTGGAAAACGTCGTTCACCTTGGTGAACGTGCGCCCGTTGTCGTATCTCCTCTGCGTCTCTTCCAGCGACCGGGGCTTGACACCCGCGTCAGCGAGCTTCTTCATCCTGGCGTGGCCGGGTTTCCACGTCGGCCGGTTCCCAAAACCCAGCCCCCCCGTCACGAGCTGCAGACCGGCGTCCGCCATTCCCATCCACAGACCGCGCTCGAATCCCTGATGGAAATTGCGGACCTTGTAGAGCTCCGACCAGACCCAGGACTCGCGCACCCGGCGATCGTAGCCGGCCATCGCCTCCGCTCCGAAATCCTGCTTTAGAAGAGCGTCGAACGCAGTCTCCGCCGCAAGCATCCCCGACTTCATCGCCGTGTGGACTCCTTTGAGCCGCTCCGAGTTCAGGAGCGAGGCGTTGTCGCCGCAAAGGAGCCCGCCGGGCCAGGAGAGACGTGGCACCGAGTAGTAGCCCCCCTCGGGTATGGCTTTCGCGCCGTACGAATGGAGCGTCCCCCCCTCGAGCAGCTTCGCGACGAAGGGATGCAGCTTGAACGCCTGCATCAGGCCGTGCGGATCGGTCGTGGGGTCCCAGTAGTCGAGCCCCACGACGAATCCCACGGACCAGCGGTCCTGATCCATCCCGTAGATGAACCCGCCGCCGAAGGTCTTAGAGTCGAGCGGGTGGCCCATCGTGTGAATGACGCGCCCCTTCGGCACGCGGCCCTTGGGCATGCGCCAGACTTCCTTGATCCCGGTCGCGTAGATCTGGGGCGCGCGGCCTTCCTGGAGCTTGAGCTGCGGGGTGAGCCGCTTGGTCAGGGAGCCTCTCACGCCCTCGCAGAGGACGGTGACCTTCGCGCGGATGTCTGCGCCCGGCTCGAAATTGGGCTTCCGGTTACCGTGGCGGTCGATCCCCTTGTCGCCGGTGCGCACCCCGACCATCCGCTCCCCTTCGAAGAGCCCCTCGACGGCGGCCATCCCCGGGAGCACGTAGGCCCCCGTGTCTTCGACGAGCCCTCCCATCCACTTCTCGAAATTGCCCAGCGAGATGACGTAGTTCCCGTGGTTTCGAAGCGGCGGAGGGAGAAGGGGGAACCGGAGTTGCCCGGATCTCGTGAAGAAGAAGAGATCGTCGCTCGTGACCTCGCTCTCGATCGGGGCGCCCTTCTCCTTGAAATCGGGGATCAGCTCGCGCATCGCCCGCGGGTCCAGGATGCAGCCCGAGATCCCGTGCGCGCCGATCGCGGAGGCCTTCTCGAGCACCGCGATCGAGATCTCGCCGAGCGCCTTGGCCTGGTCCTGCGCCGTGGCCTGTTTGTGCTGCTCGAGGAGCTGGGTCAGGCGCAGCGCGCCCGCGAGCCCCGCCGGGCCGCCGCCCACGAAGAGGACGTCGACTTCGAGGACGTCCCGCTGATCGCTCACTTGCGGCGCGCCCCGTCCCGGCCCGCCGCGGCCACGGCGGGAGCCGGCGTGCTCGAGGAGTGTTTCAGCTCTTCCAGATACCGCTCGGCGTCGAGGGCGGCCATGCAGCCGGTCCCCGCGGCGGTGACCGCCTGGCGATAGACCGAATCCTGCACATCCCCGGCCGCGAACACGCCCGGCACGCTCGTCCGCGTTCCGCCGAACGTGCGGATGTATCCGTTCGGCTCGAGCTCGAGCTGTCCTTGGAAGAGCGCGGTGTTCGGCTGGTGTCCGATCCCAATGAAGAGCCCTTCCGCCGGGACGACCGTGGTGTATCCCGTTTTCAGGTTCTGGATCTTCACTCCCGTGACCTTGCCGAGGCCGGAATCCAACACCTCCTGGACAATCGAATCCCACAGGAAGGATATTTTCGGGTTCGCCATGGCTCGGTCCTGCATGATCTTCGAGGCGCGCAGCTCGTCGCGGCGGTGAATCACGGTCACGTGGCTCGCGAACTTGGTGAGAAAGTTCGCCTCTTCCATCGCGGTGTCGCCGCCGCCCACGACCAGGACGCGCTGGTTCTTGAAGAAGTACCCGTCGCACGTGGCGCACGCCGAGACGCCGTGCCCCATGAGCTTCGCCTCGCTCGAGATTCCGAGGAGCTTGGCGACGGCGCCGGTCGCGATGATCAGGGTGCGCGACGTGTACTTTTTTCCGTGCGCGACAACCTCGAAAGGAGCCTTCTTGAGGTTCACCGATTCTACTTCGGCCGTGATCAGCTCCGTGCCGAAGCGAGCCGCCTGGGCGCGCATGCGCTTCATGAGGTCGGGCCCCATGATCGCATCCTCGAACCCGGGATAATTCTCCACGTCGGTCGTGATCGTGAGCTGGCCGCCGGGCTGGGCGCCTTCGAAGAGCAGCGGCGAGAGGTTGGCGCGCGCGGCGTAGATCGCCGCGGTCAAGCCCGCGGCGCCGGAGCCCAGAATGACGACCTGACGAGTCTCGGCCATGGAACCTATGTTCCCCTTCCGGGTTAGGAGTGCTGGTGTCGCGTCCGGCGGGCGCCGGAATCGCCGCAGGGAGCGCCGCATCCAAGTGCAGGCCTCCGAACTATAGAAAATGGACGCGCCACGTTCAACGTACTACTTGGACGCCGCGAGATGCCGGAGGGATCGTGTGATAGAGTCCCCGGCTCACGGGGCGGGCCACGCTCTCCCCGTGCAACCCTGTTTCCGGAGGACACCACGACCATGAAACGGTTACGCTCGCTCCCCTCGGCATTCCTGCTCCTCGCGGCGCTCGTCCTGGCCGCGCCCACCCAAGCGGCTCCACAAACCTATGAGATCGACCCCGTGCACTCGCGCGTGGAGTTCACGATCCGACACATGTTCAGCAAGGTGACGGGCAACTTCGGCAAATTCCAAGGGACGATCCACTACGACCCGGCCGCTCCCCTGGCGTCCTCCGTGAATGCGGAGATCGACGCGAGCAGCATCGATACCAACAACGATCGCCGGGACGGGCACCTCAAGAGCCCCGACTTCTTCGATGCCGCGAAGTATCCCACCCTCACGTTCGCGAGCACCAAAGTCTCGCCTGTAGCGGATGGCAAGCTCAAGGTCGAAGGCACTCTCACCATGCATGGCATCGCGAAACCCGTCGTCCTGGACGCTGCCTTCCTCGGCTCCGGCCCCGGGCTCGACGGCGTGACGCGCGCCGGGTTCGAGGCAACGACGAAGGTGGACCGGAAGGACTACGGGATCGTCTGGAACAAGGCGCTCGACCAGGGGGGCACGCTCCTCGGGGACGAAGTGCAGATCAATCTCGAGATCGAAGCGGTGGCGCCCCAGCCGGACAGCGGGAGCCAGGACCAGAAGACCGAAGTAAAGACGGAGAAGAAGGAGGCGGGCTCGAAGAGCGCGAGGTAGGCCTAAGCCTGGAGCGGGCGCGATAGCCACCGCCGCATCCATGCCGTGACGGCCTCGACCATGTCGAGGAGCTGCGGCGGGGTGCGGCGGATTCTATCTCCGGCCTGGAAGGAGTGCCCCGCGCCTTCGAGGATCAAGAGCTCGGTCATCACGGAGGACGCGTGGGAGGCGATCTCGACGGCGTTCTCGGGGGGGACGACGGCGTCCCGGTCCCCCTGCACGACCAGAAGCGGAGCCCCGAGCGATTCGATGGCGCGCGCCGCGTCGTAGCGATCGCGGTTCCGCGTGAAGTCCTCCCACAGGTCCGGGCCGAGCCGAAGGTGGGTACGCGTGCGGAAATCGTAGATCGGCGCGTCCTCGCCGCGCTCCCACGCCGCGGTCTGCTCCGGTTTCCAAACGCCGATCCTGAACGGCGCGGCCAGGGTCGCCACGCAACCGATTCTCCGGTTGGACGCCGCGTGAAGAAGCGCGAGCGTTCCGCCGCGGCTGTGCCCGATGAGCCCGGCGCGCGCCGCCCCGGGCGCGAGCGCCCATGCCACGACCCGGGCGAGATCCGCGAGCTCCTTGGCGTAGGTATTCCGGCGGAAGCGTTCCGGCTCGGTGAACGCGCCGTCGCGACCCGCGATCCCGGATCCGGAGACGCTGAAGGTCACCGCCGGGAAGCCTGCCTCGGCCATTCTGCCCGCGAGCATCGGGAAAAATCCCCAATCCTTGTAGCCGCGGAATCCGTGGAGGAGGACGATCGGCGGGCGGGGCAGAGTCGCGGATGGCGGATTGTCGGGATGGGCGGCCGGAGGCGCATAGAGATCGAGCCTGAGCGGGCCGCCGTCCGCTCCCTCGATCTCAACCGGCTCTGGCGATGAGATCTCGGGCAAGATCCGGGAGAACCGGAAGATCTCCCTCCACGAACCGGTGATTTCGAAGCTGAGCGGGCGCGATCCAGCGCAGCTCATCGCACTGGATGGGGGTGGGCGTGCCGTAGAGCAGATCGCAGAAATGGAAATACAGGCTGACCCTGCGATCCGGATAGACATGGGTCAGGGCCCGCCACAGAGGTCCCACCTCGATCTCGATCCCGACCTCCTCGAGCATCTCCCTTTTCAAGCAGTCCGGGATGCTCTCCCCTCGTTGGCGCTTCCCGCCGGGAAATTCCCAGCGCCCGCCCTGGTGATCTCCGCTCTGCCTCCGGGCGATCAGCACTTCCGACCCGTTCCAGAGGATTCCGGCCGCGACCTCGTATATGCGCACCGGGCTCAGTTCGCCTTCGTCGGAAGGGAAGCGAGCTTCAGCTCGCGATTCAAGAAGTCGATCGTCCGTCGCCACGCGTCCTTGGCGGCTCCAGCGCGGTATCCCCCCCAGGGATTGTTCACGTTCGCGAAGGCGTGTCCCGCACCGGGGTAGATCTTGAAATCGACCTTCTTCCCGGCCTTCCGCAGGGCGGCTTCGAACTGGCGCACTTGCTCGGGAGTGGGGCCCTGGTCCTCCGCGCCGAAATTACCCAGGACGGCGGCCTGGAGCCCGCGGATCGCCCTCTCGTCGGTGATCGGAGCGCCGTAATACATCACGCACGCCCTGATCCCGGGATCCGCCGCGGCGAGGCGGATCGCGTGCTTCCCACCCATGCACCACCCGATCACGCCGACCGCATGCGCCCGGACGTCCTCACGGCTGCGCAGGAAATCGGCGGCGGCCTGAAGCGTCGTCATCGCGTCCTCATCGGTGAGACCGCTCATGAGCTCGTGTGCCGTGGCTTCGTCGTACGCAACCTTTCCGTGGTAAAGATCGGGGGCGAAGGCCACGTAGCCGTGCGCGGCCAGGCTGTCCGCCTGTTGCTTTACCCAATCGTTGAGCCCCCACCATTCCTGGATCACGATGATGCCCGCATGGGTGCCGGCGCCCTTCGGCAGCGCCAGGTAGCCCGAGAGCCTGGTCTTCCCTTGCGTCGTCTGGATCATGCTTCCCTTGATCACGCCGTGCGGGGGTGCGGCGGCTGGGGCCGCTTTGGGCGCGACCGCCCACAGGCACAGGAGCGCCGCCAGCATTCGCGGCCCGTAGGCCCCGAGGGTTCGCTTCATGCCGTCCTCTCTCCTTCCATGCTGGAGGTGGATGCGGCGGCCGTGCCCTCCGCGAGCGCCGCACGAATTTCAACGAGCACGTCCCGAGACGTCTCCCGCTTCGCCGCATCGCGCAGCGTGGCCCGAGCCGAGCGGCCCCCGATCCTACCCAAAGCCCAGGCCGCATGGCCACGCACCACGGGATCGGGATCCCGCGCCAGCGCGCGCGAGAGCGGCTCGACCGAGCGCCGGTCTCCCAGGTTGCCAAGCGCCACCGCGACGTTGCGCACGAACCCGGATCGCTTGGCTCTCAGAATGGCCGTGCCCTGAAATCGGGCGCGAAACGCGTCGTCGTCGAGGAATAGCAGAGGAATCAGGTGCGGCGTCTGCTGATCCGGGCGTTCGGCGAAGTCGGGGTTCTGGGTCTCCACCGCGAACCGATTCCAAGGACAGACTTCCTGGCAATCATCGCATCCGAAGATCCTCGACCCGATGAGCGGCCTCATGTCCGCCGGAATCGCCCCGCGGTGCTCGATCGTGAGGTAGCTGATGCACCGCCGCGCGTCGAGCTGATAGGGGCCTACGATCGCGCCGGTGGGGCATGCCGTGATGCATCGCGCGCATGTGCCGCAGTAGTTGCGCGCCGGCACGTCCGGCTCGAGGGCGAGATCGGTCAGGATCTCGCCCAGGAAAAACCAGGAGCCGGCGCCCTTCCGGATGAGATTCGTGTTCTTGCCGATCCAACCGATTCCGGCCTCTTCCGCCCATGCCCGGTCGAGCATCGGCCCGGTATCCACGTACGCGAGCCAGCGCGCATCCGGGCACATCGCGCCGATGGCGTGCGCCAGGTGCCGGAGCCGCCGGCGAATCCGTTTGTGGTAGTCGCGGCCCCACGCGTACCGCGCGATACGCCCCCGAGGCGGCGCGCCGGGACCCGTGGTGGGCCAGTCCCCCCGGTAGTACGGCAGCGACACCGAGATTACGGTCCTCGCTCCCTGGAGAACGGCGCGGGGGTCGGAGCGGCGCTCCGGGTTCCGCGCGATCCAGCCCATCGTGCCGTGCCGGCCCGCTCGAAGCCACGCTCGAAGCCTTTGTGCGTGGCGCGACTCGCCGGCCCGGGCGAAGCCGATCGCGTCGAAGCCGAGGGCCCGCGCCTCGTCCCGGATGCGCCCCTTCAGTCCATCCGCCGAATCCGCAGCCGGCCGCGCGGCGCCCGGATCGATCCTGGGGCTGAATTCACCCGCGGCTCCCGCTGTGCTAGCATTCCCATGTGACGGCTTCATCGGATGGTATGCCTCTTTTCCCGTTGCCCGACGTTGTCTTTTTTCCGAAGACACTCTTGCCGCTCCATATCTACGAGCCGCGCTACCGCGCCCTCGCCTCGGAAGCGCTCGAGCACGATCAGGTGATCTGCACGGCGCTTCTCCGGCCGGGCTGGGAGGCCGACTACTACGGCTCGCCGGAAGTGTACTCCGTCGGCTGCATCGGGAGAATCGTCCAGCACCAGAAGCTGTCGGACGGCCGTTACAACATCACGCTCCAGGGCGAGGCGAAGGTTCGTATCCAGGAGCACGTTCGGATGGAGCCCTATCGCCTCGTTCGCGTCGCGCCCATTCAGGACGACGACGGCTGGATGCGGGAGGAGCGGGTAGCCCAAGAAGCCGCGGACTTGGTGCGGCTCTTTCGCCAGGTCCACGAAGGCCAGGGCCCCTCACTCCTCCTGGCCGATACGTTCGGGCAGAACATGAGCCCCGAATCGATTCTGAACACCGTGGCGATGCACCTCAACGTCGAGCCTGACCTGAAAGAAAGGCTTCTCGAGATGGACAGCCTCGACGCCCGGTACCGTTCCGTGCTCGAGATCCTCCGCAACGCGACGACGACCCAGGAGCGGATCGAGCGTGTGCGCCATCTCTACCCGCGCGACAAGCGGATCAACTGACGTGGACATCGGCCGGCTGATCGCGCGCCTGAGAGACGCGCATCCCGACGCGACCTGCGCGCTCCGGCACCAAGATCCCTTCCAGCTCCTCGTCGCGACGATTCTCTCGGCGCAGTGCACCGACGAGCGGGTGAACCAGGTGACCCCCGTGCTCTTCTCGCGGTTCCCGAACGCAGAGTCCATGAAGGACGCCGACCCCAAGGATCTCGAAGAAATCATCCGATCCACCGGTTTCTACCACAACAAGGCGAAGGCCATTCGCGGAGCCGCGGAGCGGATCGTGGCGGCCTACCAGGGGCGGGTGCCCCCGCGCATGGACGACCTCCTCACGCTCCCGGGGGTGGCCCGGAAGACCGCCAACGTCGTCCTGGGCGTGGGCTACGGCGTGGCGGATGGGATCGTGGTCGACACGCACGTCGATCGCGTGTCGCACCGCTTGGGCCTCACGCGCGCGGCGACGCCGGTCCAGGTCGAGCGGGGTCTCATGAAGATCCTGCCGCGGTCGGAGTGGATCCACTTCGCGCATCTGCTCATCTTTCACGGCCGGCGGGTTTGCACCGCCCGGAGCCCCAGATGCGGCGTGTGTTCCGTGCAAGACCTCTGCCCGAGCGCCCCGCTCTTCTTGAGCGGAAAGGCCCCCGCGAGGGAAATCGCCGGGCGTGCTCGGACCGCCGGCGCGGGGCCTGCGCGCCGTCCATCGCCGAAACGCAAGGCGGCGAGGCCTGCCGCCCGGAGGGCAAAGCGGAGGTGACGGCTCATGCGCTACCCGGCACCCGCGCGCCGGACTTCAATCTTCCGCTCGTCGGCGCCGGCTACCGGGGGCTCGCGGATTTGATCCACCCGGGCGGCGGCGTGCTCGTTTTCTTCAAAGAGGACTGCCCCGCGAGCGAGCTCGTGGTTCCGCGCCTCGGTCCGCTCGCGGGTGCGCTCGAGCGAGAGGAGAGGTTCTTCCTCGCGGTCGCGCAGGATTCGGAAGAGACGGCGCGGGCGTTTCGTGATCGGCACCATCTTCGGTTTCAGATCGCGTGGGAAGAGGCGCCCTACGCGGCCTCGAGAGCCTACGGGATCGAGACCGTGCCCGCCCTCTTCATCGTGGATGGCACGGGCGTGATCGCCGAACGCGTGGAAGGATTCATCAAGTCGGAGTACCTGGCGCTCGGCGCCGGGATCGAGCAAGCGCTTGCCTTGGGGGCCGCTCCGCCGGTGTTGGAACGCCCCGAGGAGCTGCCCGCACTGAGACCCGGCTGAATGTCTCGCACGGCCGCCGGGGACGGCTAGGGGGAACCATGAAACCTGCGCTGGGCGTCACGATCACGTGGCTGGGACACGGGACGGTGCTCTATCGGTCCGAGAAAGGGAAGACGGTGCTCGCCGACGCATGGGTGGACGGCAATCCCGCCTGCCCACAGGCCGCCAAGGCGCTTCCTCCGATCGACCTCCTCGTGATCACGCACGGTCATGGCGATCACATGGGAGATTGCCTCGCGATCGCCAAGAAGCACGCCCCGGATATCGTCTGCATCCACGAGATCGCGCAGTATCTGGAGGCGAAGGGGGTGCGGAAGGTTCACGGGATGAATAAGGGCGGGACGCAGGCTCTGCACGGCCTTCGGGTGACCATGGTCCACGCGGTGCACTCGAGCACGATCTCCGAGGGCGACCGCCTCCTGCCCGCCGGGGAAGCGTGCGGGTACGTCATCGAGTTCGAGAACGGCACGCGCGTGTATCATGCGGGGGATACCGCCGCCTTCTCCGACATGAGGCTGATCGGAGAGCTTTACAAACCGACGATCGCCGCGTTGCCGATCGGGGATCTCTATACCATGTCGCCCCTCGAGGCGGCGGCCGCGGCGAAGATGCTCGGCGTGAAGGCCGTGGTGCCGATCCACCACTCGACCTTCCCGGCTCTGACCGGGACGCCCGTCGCGCTGCGCTCGAATCTCAAGGGCTCGGGGATCGACGTCCTAGAGCTGAAACCGGGCGAGTCCGCCTAGCCCTTCAGTCGAAGTAGACCCGCTCCAGGAGCCCTTCGGCCGTGAGGCGGAAGGGCTTTCGTTCGCGAAAGAGCTCGCGCGACGGCGCGCGGACTCCACGCACCGGATGAATCGCGCCCATCCGGATCCAGGGCCGGATCGAGCGAAGCAGCTCGGCGGGCCCGGGATGCGGGTGCGGCGCCAGCGTGAGGTCCAGGACCTCTCCCGAGCCTGCCCGGGTGAGCGTGCACCCGCAGGGAACGCGGATGATGATCCCGCTGAAAGCTCCCAGCGACCGGTGACGGATCGGAAACTCGTGGACGTGGAGGAGCTGCTCCCGCGAGCCCTCGCGCGATCGAAGGGGCGTGGAGTGCCGCGCGAGCTTGGCGGACGCGGGGAGATGGAGCGCGGCTCGGATCGCGGCGAGACCCCCGGGGCGCTCGGGATCGAGCGCGCGAAGCGGGCTCAACCGCCCCGCCCCTTGCTTGCGCCCTCTCTTCCGTCCGGCCTTCTCCCCGGGGAGCGCCGGTAGCTCGATCCCATGTCTCGCGAATCCCGCCTCGATCCCCGCGGTGGCCAGGCCCCCCTCCTCGATCTGGTCGGTCCCTCTCATGAGCGCGCCGATATCGCCGTAGCGCGCCGATCCCGGGGGAAGCTTCTCGATCGCCCGCGCCAGGAGTCTGCCCAGAAGGCGCCGCGCGTGCTCGACGGCTTCATCTCCCTCCATCTTCTTCAAAGCGCTCGCCAGAACCCAGACCAGGGCATCGTAGAAGGCGCCGGTGAACACCCGCGAAAACGAATGCGGCTCGGCCGCGAGCTCCGTGTCGCCGGCGCCCGGGGGGAGCGTATCGGGCAGGGCGTAACGGAAACCGTTCCGCGCATCGCGCAGCCGGGTAGGGTCGCTCACGGCGCCCGGACCGAAGTTGTCGTAGATCGCGCGCCCCAGCGCCTCGGCGAGGCGCGACACCTGGTTGCTCCGATCCCACGCGCCGGCCGCCTCCTCGAGGAGGGCGCGGCGCACGGCGGGATCGGTGAGCGTGACCAGGAGGGCCGAGCAGTCGGCGAACGCCTCGTGGAAGGACGCGGTCTCAAGATCGGCCGTCGACCAGAACCCCGGCTGGTAGACGTCCAGCACCGCGTGCCCGGCCTCGTGCGCCACGATGTCCAGGCTCTCCGCCGCGTAGACCGTGCGGCCGGTCTTCTGGTCAATGTCGTAGAAGAACTGGAGGCTCTTTCGGTCGTAGAAGGCGTTCAGGTCCTTACCGGCGCGCAGCCTCACGCGGAGCGGGCGCCCGTCGTGCCATTGCGTGAAGTCGCGATCGAAGAGGTCCTCCCACACGCGGATCGTCCGGGCAAGCGCGACCTCTCCCTGCCAGTACTGAAACGCGAGGGTTCCCGGAGCGTACGGCGCGGGCGCGTAGCGTGGGCCGTCGATCGTAAAGGAGGGCTCGCTTGCGGAGGGGCTCACGGGCGTTGCCGGCTGGAGACCCACGGGCGCGTCGGGGTCGTTGGGATAGAAGCGGATCTCGGACGTGGAGCGGGCCTTCTTGCGCCTCGTGGGGGTCACGCCCGGCGGCTCCTCATGAGGGCGAGCGCGCGATCGACCGCGAGCGTGTTCACGACGTCTCCTTGGGTGAGCCACGCTTTCCGCGCGACGCCGACGCCGTAACGGAGATCGGCGTATCCGCTCGCGTGGTGCGCGTCGGGATTGATCGCGAAGCGGGCTCCCCGTGCCTTCGCTTTCAGGACCTCGCGCCAGTCCAGATCGAGACGGTGTGGGTTCGAGTTGATCTCCACGAAGACTCCCTCCGCGGCGGCGACCTTGAAGACCTCCTCGAGCGCGATCGGGTACCCGTCCCGTTCCAGGAGGAGGCGGCCCGTCGGGTGCGCCAGGATGGAGACGTAGCGATTCCGGAGCGCGCGCGTCACCCGTTTCGTCATCTCGGCCTCGCTCATGTTGAGATTGGTGTGCACGGACGCCACCACGTAGTCGAGCTTCTGGAGCACGCGGTCGGGGTAGTCGAGGCTTCCGTCCGGCAGGATATCCACTTCGGCGCCTTTCAGGATCCTCAGTTTCTTGGATTTGGCATTCCAGGCGTCGACCTCCTCCCACTGGCGCGCAAGGTCCGCTTCGCTCATGCCCCTCGCGTAGCGCGCCGAGAGGCTGTGGTCCGCGAGGCCGAGGTAGGAGGCGCCCCACGCGACGGCGGCTTCGGCCATCTCGACGAGGGTGGAGCGGCCGTCGCTGTACGTGGTGTGACAGTGCAGGATGCCCCGGATGTCGCGCGTCGTGATGAGCTTCGGGAGCGTCTTCGTCTCGGCGGCCTCGATCTCGCCTCGGTTCTCCCGCAGCTCGGGCTCGATGTAGGCGAGGCCGAGCACCCGAAACAGGTCCCCCTCGTTCGAGACCGGCGCGTGGCGTTTTCCCGAAAGCTCGTACTCGTTCAGGCTCATGCCGCGATCGAGGGCGCGGCTCCGGACCCGGACGTTGTGCGCGACGCTGCCCGTGAAGTAATGGAGCGCGAACGGGAACTGCTTGGGCAGAACGAGCCTCAGATCCACCGCAAGTCCCGAGGGGAGGCGGATCGACGTCTTCGTCTCGCCGCTCGCGATGATCGCCGCGGACTCGACCAGCCTGAGGAAGGCCTTGGTCACCTTGTCCGGCTTCTCGGTCGCGACGAGGAGATCCACATCCTTCACCGTCTCGAGCCACCTCCTCAAGCTTCCCCCGACCTCCGCCTCGAGGACGTCCGCGTGATCCCGGAGCTTTGCGATCAGCTCCTCGGCGATCGGCCGCACCTGGCTCGCGAGGGAGCGGTCCGCGCCCTTCTCCAAGAGAGCGATCCCCTCGAGGATTCGCCTCTCCGACTGCTCCCCGAATCCTTTGAGCGCGCGAATCAGTCCCTTCTCCCCCGCCGCCTTCAGCTCCGCGATCGAGGTGATTTCGAGCTTCTCGCCGAGAACGCGCACGCGCTTGGCGCCCAGCCCCGGCACGCGGACCATGTCCAGGTAGCCGGGAGGGATGGAGTCGACGAGCGCCTCATAGAAGGCCATATGCCCGGTCTTCCACAGCTCGCTGACCCGCTGCGCCGTGCTTTCTCCGATGCCGGGGACTTCGGTCAGGGTGCCCGCCTCGATGATCTCGCCCAGATCCTCGGTCAGCCCGTCGATCGCATGCGCCGCGTTCTGGTAGGCGCGGACCTTGAACGGGTTTTCGCCCTTGAGCTCGAGCAGCGTCGCGATTTCCTCGAGGATGCGCGAGACGTCTCGCTTGTCCACAAGGGCTCCGCTCATAGCCTCAGGCTGACGGTGACTCCGTCCCGGATCGGCAGGAGGGTCGTGAAGAAATCGGGGGCGTGAAACAGCGCGCGGGTCAGCTCGAGAATGCCGCGCGTGCGCCGGTCGGGGCGGGCGCGCATGACCCTGCCGCTCCAGAGCATGTTGTCGGAAATCAAGAGGCCTCCCCGCCGGAGCTTCTTTCGGGCGAGGGGGAGGACGCGGGGGTACTGGTCCTTGTCGATGTCGTTCAGGATCACGTCGAAACGGCCGCGCTCCGACGACAGGAGCTCGAGCCCGTCGCCTACGAGCGGCCTGACCCGGGCGGCGAGCCGCGCGGATTTCAGGTACTTCATGGCGAGGCGCGAATTGGCGGGATTGCCCTCCGTCATGACGACGAGTCCCCTGGGCCCCACCGCCTGGGCGAACCATACCGCTGAATAGCCGTACCCCGAGCCAAGCTCGAAGACCCGCCGCGCGTCGATCATGCGCGCGAGCTGAAACAGCACCGGCCCGACGAGGGGGCCGATGATCGGGAACCCGTTGCGCTCCGCGTAGGCTTCCATCGAGCGCAAGATCGGGTGCCTCCGCGTCTGGATCGAGCGGAGATACCGGTTGATCTTCGGATGGGTGATGGGAAAGGGAACGCTCACCTGGGGTCCTCCTCGAGGGAAGAAACGCCCGGTCGGCCTAGGGAAGCTCGGCCAAAGGTCTCCGGCCCGAGAAACCCTCATCGACCGGGTGCCAATGCATGACCCGCGCCTCGCCGCGCCGCCAGCAAAGGCAAACGACACGGTCCCGGGACATCGTATAGAAGTCGATGAGCCCGAGATCCAAATCGCGGAGAATACAGCCTCGAGACGCCACGCGGAGGAGCGCTTCGCGAAATTGGTCCAGCAGCCGGGCGGACTGGGCTTCCTTCTCCCGGAGGTGGCGTACGTCCTGATTCCTGCTCGTCGCGCCGGAGCCCTCGATGGCGCTCAATACCTGAACCTCGTTCCTCAGGGATGCGATCTCGCGTCCCGTCGCGGAGAGTGAATCCAGCGCTTCTTCCAGGAACGGGATGAGCGCGTTCGCCTCATCCACCGAGAAGATTTTGTTTCGGATCCGTTCCATCGGGTCCCCCGGGATCGAGGGTCGCTTTCGTCCAGCGTGCCACGACGCGCCTTCAAACTTATCAGACCCTCCCGAGCCCTTGCAACCGGCTGGGGAATCTGCAAGGCTGAGGGCGTGTCCAGGGACCCCTCGATGTCCCGTCGCGATTTTCTGCGCCGAGGCGCCTACCTCACGTCCGCGATCGCGGCCGGGCTTCCCGAAGCTGTGTCGCTCCTCCATCCCAAGACGGCCGATGCGGCGATCATGGGGATCGGCCAGGAGCTGCGCGATGTCCTGAACGAGGAGACCGTGAATCGAATCCTCCAGGAGGCGCTCGCGCGAGGGGGGGACTTCGCGGACGTTTTCGCCGAGCAGCGCTTTCGGACCGCGATCGTGCTGGACGCGGGGAAGATCGATTCGGTCACGTACGGGTATCCCCGCGGCGCAGGGGTGCGCGTCGCGCGACGCAACCAGACCGGATACGCCTTCTCGGATGAGATTTCGTATTCCTCGCTGCTAGACGCCGCGCGCGTCGCATCCACGGTCGTGGAAACCCAGAGCCGCACCAATCCGATCGACGTGACCCGGCGGAATCTTCAGCCGCCCTTCACCCTTCAAAATCCCGAGCCGCTCATGCTCGAGACCGCCAAATTCGACGTGCTGCGGCGGATGGATGCTGCGGCGCGCGGGGTGGACCCGCGCATCGTGTCGGTGCGGATCGAGTACGTGGACGAGGTGCGCGACGTCTTGATCGGCACGTCGGATGGCGTCTACGTGCTGGACCGCCAATACCTCCTCAGCGTCTCGTGCGTGCCCGCGGCCCAGGCCGGCGGAAAGCGCGGCAGCGGGCTCGCCACGATGGGCGGGCGCGTGGAAGCGGACTACTTCGTGCGGCGGAGCCCCGAGGACGCCGCGCGGCAGGCCGCGCTCCAGGCGGTCCGGCTGCTCGACGCCGGGCCCGCGCCCGCCGGACCGATGCCGGTGGTCGTCGCGCCGGGGTGGGGCGGCGTGCTCATCCACGAATCGCTCGGCCACGCGCTCGAAGGGGACGGAGTCCGGCGCGGGACCTCGCTCTTGACCGGCCTCGGCGGGACCCGGGTCGCATCGCCGCTCGTGCGCGTGGTGGACGACGGGCGCTGGCCGAACGGTCGCGGCTCCTCCGCCGCGGACGACGAGGGCACTCCGGCTCAGCGCACGGTGGCCGTCGAGGCGGGAGTGCTTCAGTCCTACCTCCTCGACAAGCAGAACGCCGCGCTTCTCGGGCTTCGCTCCACCGGAAACGGACGGCGGATGTCCTACCGGAACTGGCCGATCCCGCGCATGACCAATACCTACATCGATTCCGGTTCCAGCGATCCTGCCTCCCTCCTGAACGGAATCGCCAAGGGCTTTTACGCCGCGGAGCTGGGCGGGGGATCGGTGGATACGACGAGCGGCAATTTCAACTTCGCGGTGCGGGAGGGCTATTGGATCGAAAATGGCCGGCGGACCCGACCGGTCCGGGGAGCGGTCCTCGTCGGCAATTCGCTCGAGACGATGAAGCGGATCGAAGGAATCGGGTCCGATCTCGTGATCGAGCTGTCGCGCGGCACGTGCGGCAAGGACGGCCAGATGGTTCCGGTCGGCGTGGGGCAGCCCACGGTGCGCTTCTCCTCGATTACGGTGGGAGGGCCTTCGATCTAGCATGCCGAGACAGTCCGCGGTCGATCTCGCCGAAAGGATTCGGATCCAAGCCGAGCGCTCCGGCGCGCAGGAAGCGGAGACCTACTTGGAATCCGGCACGACCACCGAGGCGCGCCTGCGCCAGGGACAGGTCGAGCTGTTCCAGCAATCCTCGATCCTGGGCCTCGGGCTCCGGGTCTTTCGCGATCGGCGGATGGGGTTTCTCTACACGACCGATCTTCGCGAGACCGTGCTGAACGAGCTCGTCAACCGGACGCTGGCGCTCACCAACATGGCCACCCCGCGCGACGAGAACAAGATCACGGAGACCCTGGCGGTCACGCAGTCGGATCTGGAATTACGGGATGAGGCGGTCGTTCGGCTCCGCCCCGAGGATCTGATCCGGTTCGCGCGCACCGCGGAGGAGAGCGCGTTCGCACAGGACAAGAGGATCCAGACCACGAAGGACGTGCGCTGCGGCACTGCGGTGGCGGAGGTCTATTTCTCGAACACCTACATCGCGCGCCAGACCTATCGCGGGACGACGGTCTGGCTCTCGGCCACTCCGGTGGCGACCCAGGGGTCGCAGCGCAGGGAGGGCTCCTTCATCGACCGGAAACGCTTCCTGGCGGACCTCGCGAGGCCGGAGCAGATAGGGCAGCGCGCGGTGGAGCGCGCGCTCGCAAAGCTCGGGGGGACGCCTGTCCCTTCGGCCAGGGTGCCGGTCGTCTTCTCCGCGGAGGCCGCGGGGGTCTTCTTGCAGGGGCTCTTCGCGGCGTTCAGCGCGCTCAACGTGCTCGAGCAGCGCTCGTTCCTCACCGGGAAGCTGGGGCAAGCGATCGCTTCGCCCGCCGTCACGATCGTCGACGACGGAACGATGCGGCGCGGTCTCGGGAGCCGCTATTTCGACGGCGAAGGGGGAGAGACCAACCGCACGGTGGCGGTGGATCGGGGCGTCTTGCGCCAATACCTCCACTCGGCCGCAACCGCGCGAAGGATGAACGTTCCTCCCACGGGAAACGGGCTGCGCTCCTACGACACGCTCCCGGCGATAGGGCCGACCAACTTCTACATCGACTACGGCTCCACCGGGACGGACAGGCTCCGGCGGGAAGTGGACCGGGGCCTCTACGTCACCGGGCTCGCCGGGTTCGGCGTGGATACCGTTTCGGGGGAATACTCGCAGCAGGTGGAAGGGCAGTGGATCGAGAAAGGAGAGCTGACCAAGCCGGTCGAGGGCGTGACCGTCGCGGGGCGGCTCGACGAGATGCTGCTCGGGATCGACGGCGTCGGCACGGATCTCGAGTTCCGATCCAACGTGGCCTCGCCCACGATCCGATTCAAGGAGCTGACGGTGGCGGGAGGGGCGTAGGGGGTCGAGGCGGGCGCCGGCGTCAGGCCGGCGACTCCGACGGCTTGGGCTGTGTGTCCCCCTCCTCCTTTGGCGCCGCGTAGAGCTCGCCCACCGTGAATTTCTTCGGCTGCTTCACGTAGATGTAGGCGGTATTCGCCGCGGCTGCCCCCTCGCTGCACGCGGTGATCAGGAGCTTGTACTTGCCGGGGTACGTCGCGATGTCTCCGCACGAGAGCACGCCTTTGATGTTCGTGTTCATGATGTTGTCTACCTTGATCTGATTCCCCTCGAGCTCGAGCCCCCACGAGCGGATCACCTTCGTGTCCATGAGGAATCCGATGTTGATCGAGACCAGATCGATCGGGAGCTCCTGCGTCTCCTCGCTCTTCTTGTTTTTCACGACCACCGTCTCGACCTTGCCGTCATGGTGCGGATCTTGGAGGCCTGGATCTCCTCGACGTAGGTGTCCATGCCCTGCCACTTGTCCAGCATGTGGATCAGCGTCACGTCGGCGACGTCCTTGACCGACAACGCCGATTCCAGCGCGCTGTCGCCGCCGCCGATGATGAGCACGCGTTTCCCCTTGCTCGCCTCCACGTCGGGCATTCCGTAGAAGAGACCCTTGCCCTTGAGCTCGGCCTCGCCGGGCTTGTTGATTTTTCGGGGCTCGAACGCCCCGCCCCCGGTCGCCACGATCACGCTCCTAGCCTCGTGCTCTCCCTTGGTCGAAGTGACGCGGATCAGGTTCTGCTCGTCGTCCCGACGGATCATGGTCACGTGCTCGCGCTCGCGAATCTCCGCGCCCATGTGATTCGCCTGGTCCACGAAGTTCTTCCCCAGGTCCTCGCCCATCACGTAGGTATAGGAAGGGTAGTCGTGGACCGGCTTCTTGGGGTAGAGCGAGGCGAGCTGTCCCCCTGCCACCGCCGTGTCGAGCAGGAGCGTCGACATCCGGCGCATGCGGGTGAAGAGCGCCGCCGAAAGTCCGGCCGGCCCGGCTCCGATGATGAGGATGTCCCAGATCACGATTCGATTATACGTTCCATGGTTGACGCGAGCGGGAGAAGGCATGCGAGCATACCACACGGGGGCCCCGTTGATCCCACGACGGGGGAAGTGATACCCTGCGTGGGTCATGGTCCCCGGCTTTTCCAAAACACCCGTCCACCGGCTCATCGAAACAGGCCCAGGAACGCTCGATCGCTAACGCGCCTTCCCTCCTGATCCGCGAACCCGACCTCGAAGGCCCGATCGCGTTCCTCGGAGGCCTCTACAGCAATCACATCGCGCTCCGCGCCGTCCTCGCCGACGCGCGGCGCCGCGGCGCCAGGCGGATTTTCTGTCTCGGCGATCTCGGCGGGTTCGGTCCCAATCCCGGAAAGATCTACCCGATCCTCGAAGAGTTTCGCGTGACCACGGTCGCGGGAAACTACGATGAATCGCTCGCGATGGGGCTCCCCGACTGCGGCTGCGGCTATACGCACCCCTCCGACAACTTCTTCGCGCAGCTTTCCTACGACTACACGAACCGCCGCACGACCGACGCGGAGCGCGAGCGGCTCGCGGCGCTCCCGAAGTCGATCCGCTTCACCCGCGGCGGGCGGCGCCACCTCCTCTGCCACGGGTCTCCACGCAGGATCAACGAGTTCCTCTGGGATTCGGCGTGCTCGGACGCGTTTCTGATGCGGCTTCTGCGCGAGGCGGGCGCCGAGACGATTCTGTGCGCGCACACGGGGATCCATTGGCAAAGAACCCTGGTCGACGGCGGCCTCTTCGTGAACGCGGGGGCCGTGGGGAGGCCGGCCAACGACGGGCGCACCGAGGTCTGGTACGCGTTTTTTGGGGCGGGGCGCCACGAGGCGGAATTCGTCCCGGTCGCCTACGACTTCGAAGCGCTCGCGCGCGAAATGGAAGAGGAGGGGCTTCCCGCCGAGTTCGTCGAGACGATCCGGACCGGTTGGTGGACGACCTGCCTGGAGATCCTGCCGGCGAGGGAGCGGGCCCGGGGGAAGTTCTGATGGAGGCTCGTTGCCGCGCCGCGTGATCGCGGAGTACCTCCGTCGGGTCCGCGGCGCCGGTAGGAACGCGCGGCTCTACCTCTACGGCCTCTTCCTCTGGGGATTGGGCCAGTCGATCTTCTCGCTTCTCTTCAATCTATACCTGCGCGAGCTGGGGTGGAGCGATTCCGGCATCGGGCAGATCCTCTCCAAGGTCTCGCTCGGCGCCGCGGTCGCGGCCCTGCCCGTCGCGTTTCTCTTCCGCCGCGTCGCCACCCGGCGGCTTCTGGTCGTCGCGGGGGCGCTCGCCGCGCTCACCTATCTACTCCAAGGGACCCTCGCCGCGCCGGAATGGCTGCTCCTCGCGGCATTCGTCTCCGGCATGGTCGTGACGATCTTCCGGCTCTCCATCGCCCCCGTCGTGATGCGCGAGGTGAGCGCCGAATCGCGCCCGTATCTCTTCAGCGGGGCCTTCACCGTGCTTTTCCTGTCGGCGATCGTGGGCTCCATGTTGGGAGGCGCGCTGCCGCACCTCTTTCACCTCCTGACCGGGAGCACCCGGCTGACGCTGAGATGGTCGCTCTGGGCGGCGTGCGCGCTGACGCTCCTCGCGTCGATCCCGTTTCATCGAATGGAAACGGCCGGCCCCTCGCCGGGGAAGGGAATGCCGCCGACCGCCTGGGATCAGATCCGCGAGCTGGCCGAGGTGGACTGGGGGCTCCAGCTCAAGCTCGCGCTGCCGGCCACGCTCATCGGCCTGGGGGCCGGGCTCATTATTCCGTTTCTCAATCTCTACTTCCGCGACCGGTTCGGGCTGACGCCGGCCGGAATCGGGGTGCTCTTCTCGGTGATGCAGGGATTCATGGTGGCGGGGAATCTTTTCGGTCCGGCGGTGTCACGCCGGCTCGGGCTCGTGCGCGGCGTCGTATTGACCCAGCTCGCGTCCGTTCCCTTCATGGTGGCGCTCGCCCTTTCGGGCTCCTTCCCGGTCGTGGTCGCGTCCTTTTTTCTCCGGAGCGGCCTCATGAACATGAACCAGCCGCTCACCACCCACTTCGCGATGGAGGTTGTGCCCGAGCGCGAGCACGCGATCACGAACAGCCTGCTTTCGCTCGCCTGGTTCGTGGCCTGGAGCGTGAGCGCCGATATCGGCGGCACCCTGATCGAACGCCGCGGGTACACCGAGCCTCTCCTCCTGGCAGCTCTTCTCTATGTCCTCGCCTCGGTCCTCTATTGGCTTTTCTTCCATAGGGTTGCGGAGGTGAGGGTCCCCCGGTCCGAGGTCGAGCTACCCGACGCCTGAGCCCCTTTTGGGCGCGCTCAAGGTTCCCGCCGGGGATGCCGATATCTACATCCGTCTAGGTCAAGGGGACCGCGCGGCATCGCCGTCGCGGCGCGGTCGCGGGATGGGCGGAAGGAGTCACTTCGTTCATGTAAGGGGGAACACGCAATGAATCGGACTCGGTTTGCCTTGGCTCCATTCACGTTCGTGTTGGTCACGGCGTTTGCCGCAGCGGCTTGGGCTACGCCCAGCGTAGGCACGCTGGAAATCAGCGGTGGCTACGCGAAGTCCTCGCTGGAAGCGGCCTCTCCTTTCTCCACCGATTCACCCAGCGGCGGGATCTCCTTCGGCGCTGGCTACTTCCGCAGCATCGCCCCCAAGACGTCGTGGGGCATCGAGGCCGCGTACGACAATCTAGGGTCCATAGACTGGACGGACGGCACGGATAACTACACCAGCTCCGTCAGCATGGTGCGCGTGACCCCGGAATTCAGGATGAATTTCGGCGCCCCGGTGGGCCCGAGCTTCTTCGCCCAGGCGGGTGGCGGTTACTACGGCGTGTCGGTCAAGGAAGCGGACAATACGACGTCGACCGAGCTGAGCGCCAGCGATGGGAAATTCGGCTTCAACTTTGGCGCGGGCGTCGGATTCCCGATGGGGCCGAAGACGAAGCTCAACATTCAGGGAAACTACCACTCGGTCTCGACCGAAGGGCAGAGCACGAACTATCTCGGCTTCCGCGCCGGGCTAGCGCTCAATCTGTAATCGCAGACGGTAGTATAGGATTCATGGGGGGACGCCCGACGGCGTCCCCCCGATTTTTTTGCGGAGGAGCTGAGCAGCGGATGGGAGACGGACTACGCCCCGCCGGGGTGGGTCATCCCCTCCGGGGAGAACACCTTCGCGATCTGCTCCTCGGTCATGAGCTTCTTCTCCCGAACCAGATCCACGACCGTCTTCCCCGTCTTCAGCGATTCCTTCGCGATCTCCGCCGCCTTGAGATAGCCGATGTGGGGATTGAGGGCGGTCGCGAGCGCCGTCGAGCGCTCGAAGTAGCGGCGGCAGACCTCCTCGTTCGCCGTGATCCCGTCGATGCACTTCTCGCGCAGTCCCTGGAGCGCCGGGGCAAGGATCGCTAGCGCGCGGGTGAGGTCGTGGGCGATGACCGGCATCATCACGTTCAGCTCGAGCTGGCCCGCCTGGGAAGCGTAGGCGATGGTGGTGTCGTAGCCGATCACCTGGAAGCAGACCATGTTGGTCATCTCGAGCATCACCGGATTCACTTTGCCCGGCATGATCGAGGAGCCCGGTTGGACCGCGGGCAGCAGGATCTCGTAGAGGCCTGTGGTCGGGCCGCTCGCGAGAAGCCTTAGGTCGTTCGCGATCCGCGTGAGATCGAGGCAGAAGCCGCGGAGGTCGGAAGATACCCGGACGAACGGCGCCATGCTCTGCATGGCCTCGAACAGGTTCTTCGCGGGATGGAACGGCGCGCCGGTCAGCGCGGCGATGTGCTTCACAGCGCGCGCGCGATACTCGGGGTGCGCGTTGATGCCGGTTCCCGCCGCGTTTCCCCCGAGCCCCAGCGCGAGCAATCCCTCCCGGCTCCGCCCGAGCGATTCCGCCCATCCCGAAACGGAGGCCTCGTATCCGGAGAACTCCTGCCCCAGGGTGACCGGCACTGCATCTTGTAGATGCGTCCGACCCGCTTTGAGCACGTGCGAGAACGCCTTCGCGCGGGAAGCGAGCGAGCGGGCGAGCGCCGACATCTCCTCGAGTACCGGACCGATCAGGGTGTAGGCCGCGAGGCGAATCGCGGTCGGAACCACGTCGTTCGTGGACTGGGCCATGTTGACGTGGTCGTTCGGGCTCACGAGCGTCGTGTCCCCTCGTGCTCCGCCGAGAATCTCGCACGCGCGGTTCGCGATTACCTCGTTCACGTTCATGTGGAAGGAGGTTCCGGCGCCCGCCTGATAGGCGTCGACCACGAAGTCCCTGTCGAATGTTCCGGCGAGCACCTCCTCGGCGGCCTGGAGGATGGCCTCACCCTTCTTCCGGTCGAGCGCGCCCACTTCCATGTTGGCGCGGGCGGCCGCGATCTTGACGCGCGCCGCGGCCCGCACCATCTCGACATGGAGGCGCTCGCCGCTGATCGGGAAGTTCCGGACCGCGCGGGCGGTCTGGACGCCGTAGTAGGCGTCGGCGGGGACTTCGAGCGTCCCCAGGGAATCGCGCTCGATCCGGGTCTTCGGCCGTGAGGTCACGTCAGGCAAGGAGCGTCTCCTGCACCGGGGAATTCCAGGGAGCCTCGACGACCGGACGATCCCAGACCCCGGCGAACGACTCGCGCAGCCGCGCGAGCACCTCGCGGCGGGGCGGGGCTTCGCCGAGCAGCGTGCGAAGCGAGCCGACCCCCAAATGGCGGATGCCGCACGGGTGGATCCAGTCGAAGTGGCCGAGATCGGGGTCCACGTTGAGCGCGAATCCGTGGAAGGTGATCCAGCGCCGGACCGCGACCCCGATTGCCGCGACCTTCCGGTCGCCGACCCACACCCCGGTGTAGGGAGGGCGGCGCGTGGCGCGCAGACCGTACGCCGCGATCGCGCGGATCAGGACTTCCTCCAGGTCTCGAAGGTACCGGTGCAGGTCGCGTCCCGAGGGAAGGCCCGAAAGGGCGAGGATGGGGTAGGCCACGACCTGGCCGGGGCCGTGATAGGTGACGTCCCCGCCGCGCTCGACCGGGACGATGTCGACCCCGCGCGCGCGAAGCTCACCATCGGACGCCCGGAGGCTCTCCGCGCGGCCCGCGCGCCCGACCGTGAGGACCGGGTCGTGCTCGACGAAGTAGATCGCGTCGCCGCACGCGTCCGAGGCCCGGGCGGTCACGGCGCGGCGCTGAACCTCGAGCGCCTCCCGGTAGGGCACCCGTCCCAAGTCGTACGCCGCGATGGGCGAGGTCATGCGGGCCTCAGATGGAATCGAGCAGCCAGCTCTCGGCGTCTTCGAGCAGCTCCTTCACGCGGTGGAGGAACTGGACCGCGGGGGTCCCGTCCACCAGGCGGTGATCGAAGCTCAGGACGAGGGTCATCATGTTGCGAATCACGATCCGGTGATCGCGGACCACGGGGCGCTCCTGGATCAGGTGAACGCCCAGGACCCCCACCTCGGGGTAGTTGATGATCGGCGTCGACGCGGTCGCGCCGAACATGCCGGCGTTCGTGATCGTGAACGTCCCGCCCTGGATGTCGTTCAGGGTGAGCTTGTCCGCGCGCGCCCGGTGGCCGAGGTCTTCGATCTCCTGCGCGAGCTGGAGCAGGGTCTTTCGGTCCGCATCGTGCACCACGGGGACGATGAGCCCCTGGTCGCGATGCACGGCGACGCCGATGTTGTAGAACTTCTTGTAGTGGACCTCGGTCTCGGTCATCGACGCGTTCAGGATCGGAAACTCCCGCAGCGCCCGCACGACGGCCTTCATGATGAACGGCATGTACGTGAGGTTGACGCCGTAGGTGCTCTTGATCCTTTCCTTGAGACGCGCCCTCATTTCCACGAGCGCGGTCATGTCCACCTCATCCCACGTGGAGCAATGGGCCGCCGAGTGTCTCGAGCGGAGCATGTTCTCCGCGATCTTCTTGCGCACGTTGGTGAGCGGCTGGACCACCTCCTCCCGCGAGCCGGGTGGCGCGAAGGCGGGGGCGGGGATCGGCTTCAGGGGCTTGGGGGGCGCTGCCGCGGGAGCCCGTCCGGGAGCGCTGCCCGGCGCCGCTTGGGGGGCGGGCGCGCCGGCTCCGGCCGACGCGGCGATCCTCCCCGCCTCGATGTGGTTCAAGACGTCCTCGCGCGTCACGCGGCCGCCCATGCCGCTGCCGCGAATGCTCGAGAGATCGAGGCTATTTTCTCGTAGAAGCTTTCGCACCGCGGGCGAAACCCTCTGGTCGTCGCCCGATGGGGCCTCGGCGACCGCGGTTCCCGCCCGCGCGGGGGCGGGCTCACGCGCGGGAGCCGGGGGCTGCCCGGGCGCCGGCGGGCGCGCGCCTGGTTGCGGCCCTCCCGCGGGCGCCGCCTGGGCCCCGGCGGAAAGCGACTCACCAGCCTGGAGGATCACGCCGAGCTGCTGGCCTACCTGGGCGACCGTCCCTTCCGGAACCGTGATCTTGCCGAGGGTGCCCGCGGCGGGGGCGGGGAGCTCGATATTGATCTTGTCGGTGATGATCTCGACGATCGGCTCGTCTTTGGCGATCGGCTCGCCTTCTTTCTTCAGCCACTTGCCGACCGTCCCCTCGACGACGCTCTCGCCCAGCTGCGGCACAACGATCGTGACGGGCATCCCTTCCTCCGGCCCAGGTCCCGCGGGACCCGGTTAGTAAGCGACTGTTTCGCGGATCGCCTGCGCGATCCGGTTTGCGTCGGGAAGATACGTTTCCGCGAGCGTAGGCGCGAACGGCTCCTGCGGCGCGTCGGGCGGCGACACGCGCCGCACCGGTGCATCGAGGAAGGAGAAGCCATCCTCGGCGATCATCGCGCCGATCTCCGCGCCGACCCCCATCGTCTTGGAGCTTTCGTAGACAACGACCACCCGCGCCGTCTTCTCTACCGACGTCAAGATGGTCTCCTTGTCGTAGGGAAGCAGGGTGCGAAGGTCGATCACCTCGACCTCGATCCCTTCCGCCGAGAGCTTCTCGGCGGCTTCGAGGGACCGATGGAGCATGAGCGCGTAGGACACCACCGAAACGTGTTTTCCTTCGCGCACCACGGCCGCCTTGCCGAGCGGCACGGTGTAGTCGTGGGTGGGCACGGGTCCCTTGATCGTGCGGTAGAGGCGCTTGTGCTCGTAGTAGAGCACGGGATTCTGGCCGCGGAACGCCGATTTCAAGAGCCCCTTGGCGTCGTATGGGGTCGCCGGGGTGACCACGACGAGCCCGGGGCAGTGCATGAACCAGGCCTGATTCGCCTGCGAATGGAAGAGCCCGCCGCCAACCGCTCCGCCATAGCAGCAGCGGATGACCATGGGGCAGGTGAACATTCCGCCCGAGCGGTAGCGCATCTTGGCGGCGTGCTCCACGATCCCGTCCATGGCGAGCGTTATGAAATCGTCGAACTGGATCTCTGGAGAAGGGATCAGCCCCGCGATCGACGCGCCGACGGCACCTTCGACCAGGAAGTTCTCCGAGATCGGGCTGTCGATGACCCGCATGGGGCCGAACTTTTCGTAGAGGCCCCTCGTCGCCTTGAACACCCCGCCGTAACCCGCGATGTCTTCGCCGATGAGGAAGATGCGCTCGTCCCGCTGCATTTCCTCCATGAGGCCTTCGGTGATGGCCTCGATGTACGTCATGGTCTTCACGTCGGAGCTGATGGCTCCGGGGCCCGGTTTGGCCGTTTCCGTCATCTTCATCGCTGCTGGATCTCCGTTGGTGTTTCGTCCTGGGGCAGGCCGCGGAGCCGCTCCGCCCTTCTCGCTTCCGCCGCGCGCCCTTCGCGCTTTTCTTCCTCCGTCTCGTAGAGGAGCGGTGGCACCGGTACGGGGCGGCCGGCTTTGTCGACCGCGACGAACGTCAAATACGCCGTGCTCGTCCGCCGGCGCTCTCCGCTCAGCAGATCCTCGCTTTGCACGTCGACCCGGATCTCCATGGAGGTCCGGCCGGCATAGGTCATGCGCGCCGCGATCAGGGCCATCTGGCCGACCCGGATCGGAGCCAGGAACGAGACCTCGTCCATCGACGCGGTCACCGCCTCGGTCCTACAATGGCGATGCGCCACGATGGCTGCCGCCATGTCAATCCAGTGGAGCACCCTGCCGCCGAGGACGTTTCCCATCGTGTTCGCGTCGTTCGGCAGAACGAGCTCGACCATTTCGACCCGCGTCTCCCGCGGGGTCTTGCCCCCCTGCTTAGGCGAGCGGGGCGTACACGTCCTCCAGGATCTCGTGGGGCTCGGGGTGCGGGCTCTTCTCCGCGAACTCGATCGCCTCCTCGATCTCCCTCTCGATCCGCTGGACCGTCGCCTGCTTGTACGACTCGTCGATGATCCCGCGCTCCATCAGAACCTTCTCGAACCGGGGGACCGGATCGCGTTTTTTCCAGTACTCGAGCTCTTCCTGGGTCCGGTAGTTGGCGGGGTCGATTTCCGAATGCCCGTACCACCGGTAGGTCTTCATCTCGATCAGCGTCGGGCCTTCCCCGCGACGGGCGCGACGGATCGCGTCCTGCGAGGTCTCGTAGGTCACGAGGAGATCGTTCCCGTCGATCGTGACGCCGGGGAAGCCGTAGGCCTTCGCGCGTTCCGAAACGTCCTCGACGGGCACGCCGAGCGACGCCGGCACCGACTCGGCCCAGAGATTGTTCTGCACGACGAAGACGCAGTTCAGCTTGTGAATGCCCGCGAAGTTCAGGGCTTCGTGCCATGCCCCGTTCGAGGTGGCTCCCTCCCCGACGAAGCAGACCGCCACGTTGTCCTTCTTCTGGAACTTGTAGGCGAGCGCGCACCCGGTGGCGATCACGGTCTGGGCGGCGATCGTGGATGCGGGGGTGATGATCCCGAGGGGTTTCCATCCATAGTGGCAGGGGTGGGACTTCCCCCGATCCGGGCTGTCCTTACGCGCGAAGAGCTCCGCCATGACGTATTTGAGCGGCATCCCCTTCGTGATGGCGGCGCCCATCTCACGATGTTGAATCCCGATCGTATCTTCCGGCCGAAGGCCGTAGCAGGGACCCACCACGGTGGCTTCCTGCCCCACTGCGCTGAAGTAGGTGCCGTGAAACCGGCCCTGCTTGAAGAGCTTTCGACAGCGCTCGTCGGTTGTGCGGACTAGAGTTAGGTAGTAATAGAGCCCTTTCAGCTCGTCATTGGATACGGGCATGCATCCTCCTCGATCTACCTCGGGCGCTTTGCCGATCGGAGTCGGGAAAGCGCCGGACACCAGCCGGTTACGCTAACACACGCCGGCGGACCTTCCAATGGGCATCGAACCCCGCGATCCACGCATCGTATATAGATGTAACATCCCTATTTTCATTTCGATTCGCCCGCAGCGCTGGTATCATCGTGCGCCCCATAAGGTATGGAGGCGTTCCGTCCCAGGGAGATTAGATGAGCGAAACGGTCATAACGGAGTCCAACGTCTTGGACGCGCTCCGGTCGGTCATGGATCCGGACCTCCGCCGGGATATCGTCTCGCTCAACTTCGTCCGCAACATGAAGATCGAAGGCGGAACGGTGTCCTTCGATGTGAACCTGACCACCCCCGCGTGCCCGGTCAAGGACCGCCTTAGGGAGCAATCGCGTCAGGCGGTGCTGGAACACGTTCCGGGAGTCAAGGATGTGCGCGTGAACATGACCGCCGAAGTGCGCCGGCCGCCCGCCCCCGAGACCAGCCGGATCCGCGGCGTCAAGAACATCGTCGCCGTCGGAAGCGGGAAGGGGGGCGTCGGAAAATCCACCGTGGCCGCGAACGTGGCCGTCTCGCTCGCCCGGAGCGGCGCGAAGGTGGGCCTTCTGGACGCGGACATCTACGGACCCAGCATCCCGATCATGATGCGCTCGCAGGAAGAGCCGGAAATCCGGGAACAAGTGATCCAGCCGGTCGACGCGCACGGTGTCAAGCTCATGTCGATGGGATACCTGAGCGGGGAGATGCCGCTCATCTGGCGCGGACCGATGGCGCACAAGGCGCTTCAACAGAGTCTCCTCGGGGTGAACTGGGGGGACCTCGACTACTTGGTCGTGGACCTGCCGCCCGGAACCGGGGACGTCCACCTCACGCTCGTCCAGACCGTGCCCGTGACCGGTGCCGTGATCGTCTCCACGCCCCAGGACGTGGGGCTCCAAATTTCGATGAAGACGCTCCGGATGTTCCAGCAGACGAAGGTGCCCCTCCTGGGCGTCATCGAGAACATGAGCTACTACATCTGCCCGCACTGCGGTGGGCGGGACGAGATCTTCGGTCACGGCGGCGCGGCGCGCGCCGCGGAGTCGCTGGGCGTGCCGTTCCTCGGCGAGATCCCGCTCGACCCCGCGATACGAAAACACAGCGACACCGGAACGCCGGTCGTGCTCGCGCAGCCCGAGTCCGCCTCGGGGCGCGCATTCGCGGAGGTCACGGGGAAGCTGGCGCAGCAGGTCAGCATCCAGGCGTTCCGAAGCGTTCCTCTCACGATCGTCGAGGAGTAGCGTGCTCACGGCTCCCGAGGAGCGGGCGACGCCCGCCGAGATCAGGAAGAAAAGCGGCGAGTCGATCGCCATTCGGTGGACCGACGGACACGCGAGCACCTTCGGCGCCCGCTATCTGAGGGGCCGCTGCCCCTGCGCGCAATGCGTGAGCGAGACGTCGGGGGAGCGGCTGGTGTCGGAGGAGCACATCCGCCCCGATATCGCGATCGAGGCGGCGCGAACGGTCGGGAACTACGCGCTCCACTTTTCATTCAGCGACGGCCATACCACCGGCATCTACAGCTTCGACTACCTGAGACGGGTCTGCCCGTGCGAGGACTGCGCATGAAGATCGAAACGACGCTGTCCGGGAGCTTCCCGAAGCTCCCGCTGGAACCCGGAGCGCCCAACGTCCGGGTCGTTCGGAACCGGATGGACCAGGGAAAGGCGACCGACCGCGACCTCGTCGAGGCGACCCGAGAGACCACGCGGCGCATCATCGCATTACAGGAATCCGCCGGCGTCGACATCCCGGTGGACGGCCAGGTGGCCTGGGACGACGAGCAGACGTACTTCGCGCGCGGGGTCCAGGGATTCGAGATCGCGGGCTTGATCCGCTACCTGGATAGCAACACGTACTACCGCCAGCCCGAAATCGCCGGCCCGCTCTCCTGGACGCGGCCGGTCACGGTCGAGGATTTCCGGACGGCGCAGGGCATGGCGCACCGGCCGCTCAAGGCCGTGCTGCCCGGCCCCTACTCGCTGTACCGGTTCTCCAAGGACCGCCACTACCGGAGCCCAGAGGAAGCGGCCCGCGCCATCGGAGAGGTCCTCGCCCGCGAGGCGAAGGCGCTCGAGGAGGCCGGGGCCGCGTGGATCCACTTCGAGGAGCCGTGGCTGGGGCGCGCCAGGGCCTCGGACGCATCCCTCGTCCGGGCGGCGCTCGAGCCGCTGTTCCGCGGGCGAAAGGCGAAGACCGTGCTCCACGTTCCTTTCCGCGCCCCGGCGGCCGTGTTCGACGCGGTCCGGGATCTCACGTGGAGCGTGCTGGGGCTCGACCTGGTCGAGGCACCCGATGCGTGGAGTTTGATCTCCAAGGTGCCCGAAGGGCGCACCGTCGCGCTCGGGCTCATCGACGCGCGCAACACGAGGCTCGAAGACCCCTCCGACGTCGCCAAGGCGGTCGGCCGGGCGCGTGCGATGAGGTCCGATCTCGCGTGGCAGCTCTGCCCGACCGCGAGCCTCGAATACCTGCCCGTCGATCGCGCCGCGATGAAAGTCTCGCGCCTCACCGAGGCGGCACGCCTCGCTTCAGGGAACGGAGGATGATCATGCCGCGTGGACTCTGGACGACGACCGTCGGGAGCTTTCCGAAGCCGCCGCACCTCGAGCGCGCGCGGAACCAGTTCGCCCGCGGCGAAATCTCCGCCGAGCGACTGAACGAGCTCGAGCGGGAAGCCACGATCGAGGTGATCCGCTCCCAGGAGGAAATCGGGCTCGATATTCTGGTCGATGGAGAGCTCTATCGCGGCGACATGACCACCTTCTTCGCGGAGCGGATGGACGGGTTTCAGATCTCGAACCCGGTCCGCTCCTACGGAAACCGCTATTACCGAAAGCCCGTCGCCACGGGCCCGGTGCGGCGCACCGACCCCTGGACGGTGGATTGGTGGAAATTCGCCCAGAGCCAGACGTCGAAGCCGGTGAAGGGGATGCTGACGGGCCCGTACACGATGATGGACTGGTCCTTCAACGAGCACTATCCGTCGCGCGAGGCGCTGGCCATGGATCTGGCCGAGGCGATTCGCGAAGAGGCGATCGCGCTCGTGGAGGCGGGAGCGAAGTTCGTCCAGGTGGACGAGCCGGCGATCTCGGTGCGCCCGGAGGAGCTCAAGCTCGCGGTCCGGGCCCTTGGCCGCGCCGTGGAGGGCGTGAAGGCGAAGACCATCACGCATATCTGCTATGGCGATTTCGACGTGATCTACCCCGCGCTCCTCGATCTCCCGGTCGACATGATCGATCTCGAGATGGCGAACAGCCGCTACGACCTCCTGGACCGGTTCCGGCAGCATCGTTTCACGAAGGAGATCGGGTACGGCGTGCTCGACGTGCACTCGCATCGGATCGAGACCAAGGAGGAGGTGAAACAGGGAATCCTCCGCGGCCTCGAGATATTGAAGCCGGAGCAAATGTACATCGATCCCGACTGCGGCCTGAAAACGCGCACCGTGGAGGAAGCGAAGGAAAAGCTCGCCGTGATGGTGGCGGCCGTGCGCGAGGTGCGGAAGGAGCGTGGCATCACGGCGTGACCCCGGATAGCCCGGTCGATCTCTCCGGTCTCAAGATCGACCGCGACGCGCCGGCTCCCGGAACCGGCCGCCCGAGGCGCGCCATCCTCTGGGGCGCGTTCACGGTGGTGGCGCTGGCCGGGGCAGCCTTCGCCTACCGCGCTTTGAATCCCGTCTCCGTTCCGGTCGGGGTGGCCCGCGCGGAGCCCCTGGGAGGGGTTCCCGGCGCGGGAGGCGCGGAGATCCTGACGGCGAACGGCTACGTTGTGGCGCGCCAGCGCGCCTCCGTCTCGACCGAGGTGGCGGGGCGGCTGAACCAGCTTTTCGTCGAGGAAGGGAGCCGGGTCCGGAGGGGGCAGGTCCTCGGGGTGCTCCAAAACGCGGATCAAAAGTCCGCGCTCGCGAGCGCACGGGCGGCGCTCGCCTCGGCGGAGGCCCGCGAAGCGGAGGCCGCGGCCACCGCGCGCGAGACCGCTCTCGCGAGGGGGCGCGCCGTCCAGCTCCACTCGAAGGGGCTCGTGAGCCAGTCCGAGCTCGATCGGGCGGTCGCGAGCGATGACGTGGCGCACGCCCGCGTCCAGAGCGCCGAGGCGGAGACAAGGAACACGTCGGCCCGGGTCCAGTCGGCCCAGGTCGATTACGACAAGACGTTCATCCGCGCGCCCTTCGCGGGAGCGGTGCTCCGGAAGGAAGCGGAAGTCGGCGAAATCGTGAGCCCGATTCCCTCCACCGGCGGGCTCACGCGCGGGGCGATCGTGACGATGGCGAACCTCGCGACGCTGGAAGTCGAAGCGGACGTGAACGAGGGCTATGTCTCCCGGGTGCACGAGGGCATGCGGGCCGAGATCACCCTGGACGCCTATCCCGAGGAGCGCTTCCCCGGCCACGTGAGGCAGATCGTTCCGACCGCGGACCGCCAGAAGGCGACGGTTCTCGTGAAGGTCGCGTTTGATCGGCTGGATCCGCGCGTCCTTCCCGAGATGGGCGTCAAGACCACGTTCCTCGCGGACGCCGGGGCCGTCGCGGGAAAGAGCCCGGCGGCCGCGGCGGTGGTCGCGATCCCGAAACGCGCGGTGCGCGAGGCCGAGGGCCGCGCGGTGGTCTACGTCGTGGAGGGAGGGCGCGCGGTCATGCGGGGCGTGTCGCCGCGCCCCCTCGCCGGCGACCGCGTGGCGGTGAGCGGGGGTTTGGCTCCCGGGGAGCTCGTGATCGTGGAGGCTCCGTCCACGCTGGGTGACAAGAGCCGCGTCCGTGTCAAATAGCGAGCGGAGGAATTTCGTGCCATCCGAGAACGGCGCCCTGGTCCATCTTCACGACGTGCACAAGGTCTATCACCGGGACCGGATCGAGGTCCCTGTGTTGCAGGGAATCAACCTGGACGTGAGGGAAGGGGAATTCCTCGCCCTGATGGGGCCCAGCGGCTCGGGAAAATCGACGCTGCTCAACCTGATCGCGGGAATCGACACCCCGACCCAGGGGGAGGTGCGCGTCGCGGGGGAATCCCTGGGAACCCTGAAGCCCTCGCGCCTCGCCGCGTGGCGCGCCCGGCACATCGGTTTCATCTTTCAGCTCTACAACCTGATTCCCGTGTTGACCGCCTTTCAAAACGTGGAGCTGCCGCTCCTTCTCACGCGGCTCTCCGCGAGGGAAAGGAAGAAGCGCGTGCTCTTCGCCCTCGGGCTGGTCGGGCTCGAGGGCCGCGCCAAGCACTTCCCACGCCAGCTCTCGGGGGGCGAGGAGCAGCGCGTCGCCATCGCGCGCGCGATCGTGGCCGATCCGACTCTTCTGGTCGCGGACGAGCCCACGGGGGACCTCGACGCGAGGAACGCGGCCGAAATCCTCACGCTCTTGAAGCGTCTGAATGAGGAGCTGAAAAAAACCATCCTCATGGTGACCCACGATCCCCACGCGGCGGAGAGCGCGCACGTGATCTTCCATCTGGACAAGGGCGTGCTCCAGCCTTGAAGTACCTCGGGCTCATCTTCGCCAATCTCATGCGCTCGAAGCGGCGGACCTTCCTCACGGTCTTCTCGATCGCGATCGCGCTCTTTCTCTTCTGCACGTTGCGGACGGTGATCACCTCCTTCGAGGCCTCGTTAAGGGCCTCGCAGGCCACGCGGCTCGTGGTGCGCCACGCGGCCTCCCTCGTCTTCCCGCTGCCGCTGGCGTATCGCGAGCGGCTCTCCCGGGTTCCCGGCGTGACCGGCATCTCCTACGGCAACTGGTTCGGCGGCTTTTACCAGGACCCGAAGAATCAATTCGCCCAGTTCGCGATGGACGTCCCCACGCTTCTGGACCTCTTCCCGGAAGTGATTCTCCCCGCCGGACAGGCGGAGGCGTTCCGTTCGGAGCGAACGGCGTGCATCATCGGGGCAGCGCTCGCCCGGAAGTACGGGTGGAAGCTGGGGGACCAGATTCCCATCATGGGGACGATTTTCCCCGGCGAATGGCGCTTCGTGGTGCGCGGGATCTACACCGGGCAGACCAAGGACGTCGACGAGAACACGCTCTTCTTCCACTGGGACTACCTGAACGAATCGCTTCCCGAGGGGAGGAAGAGCCTCGTGGGCATCTACTGGCTTCGAATCGCATCCCCCGATCTCGCGGCTTCCGTGAGCGGTCGCGTGGACGCCCTCTTCGAGAACAGCCCGCAGCCGACCAAGACGGAAACCGAGAAAGCCTTCCAGGCCGGCTTCATTTCCATGATCGGGAACGTCCAGCTCCTGCTCACCATCATCGGCTCGGCGATCGTGTTCGCGATCATGCTCGTCACGATCAACACCATGATGATGGCCGCGCGCGAGCGGACCACCGAGATCGCCGTGCTCAAGACCCTGGGTTTCTCCGACGGCCTCATCCTGCGCCTCGTCGGCGGAGAGGCGCTCTTCCTCTCCCTGTTGGGAGGTGGCCTGGGCTGCGGTCTCGCGGCGCTCGTCTTCCGGGAATCCGATTTCACCGGGGGAGGATTCTTCCCGAATTTCCGCGTCCTGCCGGAAACCGTCCTCCTCGGGCTGGTCTTGGCCGCTCTGATGGGCCTCTTGAGCGGGGTCGCCCCCGCCGTTCAGGCCGCCCGTCTCCAGGTCGCATCCGCGCTGCGCAGGGTCGCCTGAGGGCACGATGGCCGTCCCGCTCGCCTACAACCTCCGCAATCTCTCCGCGCGCAAGGTGAGCACCGTCTTGACCGCGCTCGGGATCGGTCTCGTCTCCTGGGTCTTCATCTTCACGTTGGCCCTGGCGGGGGGATTCCAGTCGGCGCTCCAGGCGACCGGGTCCCACGCGAACGCGATCGTGATCCGGAGCGGCTCGACCGCCGAGCTGACGAGCATCGTGGCGCGCGAAGCGGCCGCGTCGATCGAGAGCCAACCGGAGATCGCCCGGGCATTGGACGGAGCCCCGCTCGCGACGCACGAGCTCGTCGTGCTCTGGAATCTCGAGCGGAAGAACGGAACCCAGGCCAACGTGGTCGTGCGCGGCGTCACAGCCAGGTCGATCGCGCTCCGCCCGAAACTCCACCTCGTCCAGGGTCGCATGTTCCGGCCGGGCCTCGAGGAGGTGGTCGTCGGGAAGCTCGCCGAGGCGAGGATCGCCCACTGCACGATGGGAGATCGCATCAAGCTCGCCGGACGCCAGTGGTCCATCGTGGGCGTGTTCGACGCGCAAGGGACCGCGTTCGATTCGGAGATCTGGGGGGATGTGGAGCTCTTCATGCCGGTCTTCGACAGGCCGGTCTATCAGAGCGTCACGTTTCGCCTGGATGAGCCCTCGCACTTCGGCGCGATCCAGAAGCGCCTGGAAGCCGATCCGAGAATGAGCGTCCAGGTGAAACACGAAGACGAGTTCTATGCGGCGCAGTCCGCCACGCTCGCCACGCTTCTGCGAGGGCTCGGGCTCTTCGTCACGCTGGTGATGGCGCTCGGCGCTGTTTTCGGCGCGCTCAACACGATGTACGCGGCGGTCGGCTCGCGCACGAAGGAGATCGGGACGCTCCTGGCCCTCGGCTTCTCGCGCGGATCGATTCTCACTTCCTTTCTCATCGAATCGGTGCTCCTCGCGACGCTGGGCGGCCTCCTGGGCTCGCTCATGGCGCTTCCCGTGAACGGGATCACGACGAGCACGATGAACTTCGCCTCCTTCAGCGAGATCGCCTTCCGCTTCCAGGTCACGCCCACGATGCTCCTCTCGGGCATGATCTTCGCCGCCATCATGGGCGCGCTCGGCGGATTCTTCCCTTCGCGCAAGGCGGCGCGACGGGTCATCGTCGAAGCGCTCCGCGAGGCCTGATCCCGGGCGGCGTCGCGTTGACCCTCCCCCCGGCGTGTGCTAGCGTCGGCGTCCCATGAGCAAGAACCGAATCAAAATCGGCGTCCGCGACAACCGATTGGGGCGCATCTTGGGCGAGCAGGTCGCCGAGCTCCTGAAGCCGCACGTCGGATCCGCCGCCTGTGTGCTCGTTCCGGTCGGGCATGCCGCCGAGCGGGGACGCGGCAATTCCGCCCGATGGCCCGGACTTCCCCTGGAGGAGGCGCTGGTTCAGGGCGAGATCGACATCGCGGTCCAGAACATGAAGGACGTGCCTCCCGAGCCGGCCCAGGGCATCGTGCTCGCGGCGGTGACCGAACGATTCACGCCCTTTGATGTGCTCATCGCGCGCGATGGGATCATCATGGACGAGCTGCCGGAGGGATCCGCGATCAGCGCCCACACGCCGATCCGGCGCGCGCAGCTTTTGCATTACCGGGATGATTTCTCCATCGTGGATTTCTCGGGAAGCCTCGAGGAGCGGATGCGGAAGCTCGAGATGGGCGAAGTCGACGGGCTCGTGGTCTCGGCTTCGGCGGTCGAGCACCTGGGATACCAGGACCGGGTCACCGAGGTTTTCACGACCGAGGTGGTCGTCCCGGCCCCGGGACAGGGCGCGCTCGGCCTGGAGGTCCTGAAGGGGTCGAAGGAGCTCCTCAAGGCGGCCAAGCATCTCGATGACGCGGTCGCGCGCGCGGAGATCGCGGCGGAGCGCGCCTTCCAGCGCGAGGTGACGGGCGATCCGTCCGTCCCCATCGGCGCCCTCGCGAAGCTCGACGGCAACACGCTCCATCTCGAGGGCGTGATCGCGGACCGGGAAGGGATCAAGATCTACCGCGACGAAGAAGAAGGAAAGGCCGGGGATGAAGAGCAGATCGGGGTGCGGCTCGCGCGCCGTCTCCTGCTCGACGGGGCCCGCGCCCTCCTTTCCCCCGCCGAAAGCTCCCACTAGGGCGTCATGCTCGATCTCAAGCGCATCCGCACCGAGACCGATCGCGTGCGGGAGGCCATCGCATTCAAAAAAACCCAGGCGGACCTGGACCGGTACCTGCTCCTCGACGAACAAAGGCGCGAGCTCCTTGCCGAAGCCGAGCGGCTGAAGCACGAGCGGAACGCCGTCTCGGAGGAAATCGGCCGTCTCAAGCGCGCGGGGAAAGACGCCCCCGACAAGGTCGCGGCGATGAAACGGGTCGGGGAGGAGATCAAGACGCTCGATGCGCGAATCGCCGGCCTGGAATCGGAGCTCGAGAAGATCCTCGTATGGATCCCCAATGTCCCGCACCCTTCGGTCCCGCGAGCCGGGGACGCCGCGGGGAATGTCGTCGTGCGCGAGTCAGGCACGTTCCGCAAGCTCGGATTCAAGCCCAAGCAGCATTGGGAGCTCGCCGAGTCGCTCGGGCTCCTCGACTTCGACCGCGCCGGGAAGATCGCGGGCGCGGGGTTTCTGCTTTTCACCGGACGCGGCGCCCGTCTCGAGCGCGCGCTCATCCAATTCATGATCGATTCGGCGACCCGGCGGGGCTATACGGAGGTGTGGGCGCCGCATCTCGTCAGGCGGGAATGCCTCTTCGGGACCGGGCAGCTCCCCAAGCTCGAGGAGGACATGTACCGGGTGCAGGGCGAGGATCTGTTCCTCAATCCCACGGCCGAAGTGCCGATCACCAACATCTACCGCGAGGAGACCCTGGACGGGGGAAGGCTCCCCATCAATCACGTCGGCTACTGCGCGAGCTATCGTAGGGAAGCGGGCGCCTACGGCCGCGAGACGCGCGGGATGATCCGCGTCCATCAGTTCGACAAGGTGGAGCTGGTCAAGCTCGTGCGCCCCGAGACATCCTACGACGAGCATGAAAAGCTGCTCGCCGACGCGGAGGCGGTGCTCGACGCGCTCGAGCTGCCGCACCGGGTCGTGCTCCTGGCGGCGGGGGACTTGAGCTTCGCCGGAGCCAAGTGCTACGACCTCGAAACGTGGGCGCCCGGGGAGGACCGGTGGCTCGAGGTCTCCTCCTGCAGCAATTTTGAGGATTTCCAGGCCCGCCGCGCGGGAATTCGTTTCCGCCCCGGGCCCGGGGCGAAGGCAGAGTACGTCCACACCCTGAACGCCTCGGGATTGGCGCTCCCGCGCACGTTCGCGACGCTCCTCGAGTACCACCAGACCGAACGCGGATCCGTGCGCCTCCCGGACGCGCTCCTGCCCTACTGGGACGGCGAACGGGAGATCGGGCCCGTCTGAGGCCCGGGACATGCCCGATCTCCGCACCGCCCGGCCGCGGACGGTCCGGCCGCTGCCGTACAAGGTGTTTCTCTTCCTCGCGATCGTTGCCCTCATGGCGGCGCTCGTGCTTCACTCGAACTATCTGATCAGCCGGCTCAACAACGAAACCCAGAACCTCTGCTACGTCCTCGCCCGGTTTTTCGCGGTCTCCACGTTTCCGGTCGCCGAGGACCCGTCGTTGATCCCGATCTTCCGCGAGGTCGTGGGGAACATCAATTTTCCGATCATCCTCACGGACACCGGAGGCATCCCACGCGCGTGGAAGCACATCGGCATCCCTCCGGCGGCCGTTCCCGATTCGGTTCTCCAGCGCGCGGCCGAGACGGGCATCATTCCGCCCGCCGTGAAGAGGATCCAGGACGCCGCCGCGAAGCTCGATCGTAGGCACGCGCCCATCCCGGTCGAGCGGCTTGGAAATCCGGGCGTGCTCGGAATGGTCCACTACGGCGAGCCCTCGCTGGTCGCCAAGCTTCGATGGATCCCCTACGTCGAGTTCGGCGTGGTTTTCGCGCTGCTTGTCTTTGGATTTGTCGGCTTTCGCGCCATCGTGGCCGCGGAGCAGCGATCGCTCTGGGCCGCGCTCGCCAAGGAAACCGCGCACCAGCTCGGAACGCCCCTGTCCTCGCTCCTCGGCTGGTCCGCTCACCTGCGCGAGATGGCCGCGGGCGCGGATCGGACCCCGGAGCGGATCGAGGCGATCGCATCCGAGATCGATCTCGATCTGGATCGGCTCAACAAGGTCGCTTTCCGGTTCAGCCAGGTCGGCTCCGTTCCCGCGCTCAAGGAGGGGGATCTAACGCAGGTCGTGGCAGGGGTGGTGGGCTATTTTCGCCACCGCCTCCCGCACCTGGGACATGAGGTGGAGATCGCGGAGCGCTACGAGGCGATTCCCAGGGTCGCTTTCCACAAAGAGCTGATCGAATGGGTGGTCGAGAACCTGATTCGAAACGCGATCGACGCCGCCGACAAGCCCAGAGGAACGATCGAGGTGGAATTGGGCTGGCGGCGGGAACGGCGCGAAGTGGAGCTCAGGGTCAAGGACAACGGGCGCGGCATGACGCCCGCGGAGCGGCGACGCGCGTTTTCGCCGGGGTTCAGCACGAAGCGGCGAGGGTGGGGGCTGGGTCTCGCGCTTGCGAGGCGCGTCGTTCGCGAGTATCATCGCGGAAAGATCTCGATCGTGGAATCCGTGCCCGGCCAGGGAACGACCGTGGCCGTCGCGCTGCCCGTAGCCCCTTCCCCGAACCCCGGTTCCGCGTAATCCCAGAGCCGAAAGACCCATGGCGTTCCAGAATCGAAAAATTCTTTGGGCCGATGACGAGATCGACCTCCTGAAGCCCCACATCCTGCTCCTGGAATCGAAGGGCTACCAGGTCACCTCCGTCTCCAATGGAAATGACGCCGTCGCGTGTGCCGCGCGCGAGAAGTTCGACGTCGTCCTGCTCGACGAATCGATGCCCGGGCTCGGCGGGCTTGCCACGCTCGAAGCGATCAAGGACCAGGACCCATCCGTCCCGGTCGTGCTGGTGACGAAGAACGAAGCGGAATCGCTCATGGACGAGGCGATCGGGAAGCGCATCGACGACTATCTGATCAAGCCGGTGCGCCCGACGCAGATTTTCCTCGCGCTGAAGCGTCTCCTCGAAGCGGACCGGCTCCAAGAGAGCCAGCGGGCGCGCGATTACGTGGCGGAGCTGTCGCGGCTCCGCGCGGACTCCACGGGGGGTCTCGACTGGCGCGGTTGGGTCGATCTCTACGCCCGGAGCGCCCAATGGGACGTGGAGCTCGATCAGGTCGAAGACGCCGGGCTCAAGCAGGCGCACGCGGACCAGAGACGAGAGCTCAACGTCGAGTTCGGCCAGTACGTCGAGGCGCGGTATCCCTCGTGGCTTGCCGGAAACGATGCGCCCCCGCTCTCCACGGACGTCCTGGAGCGCTGGGTCGCGCCGATCCTGCGCGAAAAACGGCGCGTCTATTTCATCGTCGTCGATTGTATGCGCCTCGACCAATGGCTCACGGTGGACCCCTTGGTCCGGGAATTTTTCGACGTGCAGGTCGACTACCACGTCTCCATCCTGCCGACCGCGACTCCGTATTCGCGGAACGCGATTTTCGCGGGGCTCCTTCCCGACGCGATCCAGCGGAGGCACCCCGAGTTCTGGAACGAGGGTCCGGGGGACGAGCGGAGCAAGAACCGCTACGAGCGCCAGCTCCTGGACGCGCACCTGAAGCGGCTGTCGCTCGAGCTCCTTTCGCCCCCGAAGTACATCAAGATCTACAACGTCGAAGAGGCGAACAACGTCAGGCGCAACGTCGTCACGTTCCAGAATATTCCGCTCGTAGCGCTGGTGTTCAATTTCCTCGATATGCTCACCCACGGGCGCTCCGAATCGGACCTCCTGCGCGAGCTCGCGCCCGACGAGTCCGCGTTCCGGTCGGTGATGCGTTCCTGGTTCCTTCACTCCTCGCTCTTCGAGGCGCTGAAATGGATGTCGAAGCAGGATTGCACGGTGATCTTGACGACCGATCACGGGGCGATCCTGAGCCGGCGCTCCGCCCTCGTCTACGGAAACAGGGAGACGTCGACCAATCTTCGATTCAAATTCGGAACGAATCTGGCCTGCGATCCCAAGCATGCCGTTCACGTGAAGGAGCCGAGCCGGTACCGGCTGCCGGCGGACACGGCGAACAAGAGCTATATCATCGCGAAGGAAGATTTCTATTTCGTCTACCCGACGAATTTCCACGAATACGAGAACAAGTACCGCGGGAGCTTCCAGCACGGCGGCATTTCCCTGGAAGAGATGATCCTGCCCACGGTCACACTCACTCCTCGGGGCTGATTCACGTTGAACATCGAGGTGCGCTCGCTCCTGCGCGGAGCGGGGGATACGCGTTCCTTCGGCAGGCGCCTCGGCGCCCTGGCACTTCCAGGCGACTGGGTCGCCCTCACGGGCGATCTGGGCACCGGCAAGACGACCCTGGTCTCCGGGATTGTCGACGCCGTTCATCCGGGGATGCGGGCACGGAGCCCCACCTACGTGCGCGTGGAGGTTTACGGCGAAGCTCCCGCGATCGTCCACGTGGACCTTTACCGCTTGCAGGCCCCGGGGGAGTGGGACACGCTCGGAATCGAGGATCTGGCGGAACGGGGAGCAATCGTGCTCGTGGAATGGGCCGACCGCGCGCCGGACCGGCTCCCGGAGGGCCGGCTGGACCTGTCGCTTCGCTACTCCGGCGAGGCCGCCCGTGAGATTCGGATCCAGGCGCGTGGGGAACGCTGGCTCACCCTTCTCAAGGAAGGGAAGCTCGACCGGGAATATTGGAGCGATGCGCTATATCCTCGGGATTGATACCGCGAATCGCTTCGGCTCCGTGGCGCTCGCCGAGGACGGCTCGGCGTCCGTGTGGGAGGGCCTCGCTCCGGGGGAGCATTCGAGCGGGCTTTCGCGCGCGGCGGAGAGGCTTCTTCGAGAACGAGGTCGGACGCTTCGCGATCTCTCGGGAATCGCCGTCTCGGGCGGTCCGGGATCGTTCACCGGGCTTCGAATCGGGCTCGCGTGGGCCAAGGGCGTTTGCTTCGGGCTCCCGGTCAAGTTGACGCTCGTCTCGGCGCACGAGGCGAACGCGTACCGGCACCGGCGCGCGCAAGGCTTGATCGCGACCGTGCTCCCGGGGGAGCGGGGCCAGGTCCAGGCTTCGCTTTGGTCGGCGGGCGCGGCCTGCCTCTGGGGGCCCGAGCGCGTTTCCGAGGAGGACCTCGCAGAGGTCCTCCTCGAGGCCGCGGGCCCGGGGAACACCGCAATCGCGGTCGCGGCACCGGACCTGAAACCGGAGCTTCGCGAGCTGCTCGAGGAAGCGGGCTACGTCCTCCTGGACCGCGGTTCTAATGATGAGAGGGGAAGCGGCGCCGATTCCCCCCCGCCTGCCGCGGCCGCCGTGGCCGAGCTGGGCGATCGGAACCTGCTCGCGGGGCAGAACGAGGATCTTGCGGGAGCCGTGCCCTTCTACGGGCGCACGCCCAACGCGAGGAAGCCTTCGTCATGACGGATCAGGATTCGGTCCGGATCGTGCCGCTCACGGCCGAGCATCTGGACCAGATCGTCGCGATCGAGCGCACCTCGTTCAGCGACCCCTGGACGCGCGGCATGTTCGAATCGGAGCTGGACGCAGCCGCGCGGGGCTACGCTCGAGGGGCGATGCGGGGCGAAGATCTCATCGGGTACCTGCTTGCCGTTCTCATTCCGGATGAAGCCCACATCGGTAATCTGGCCGTGCATCCGGCCCGCCGGCGGCAGGGCATCGCCCAAAGGCTCCTGGATGAGCTCGTGCGCGACGCGGCGCGGGCGGGTGTTCGGAGGGTGACCCTCGAGGTCAGGCAATCGAATCAGATGGCGCGTAAGTTCTATTATAAGAACGAGTTCATCGATATCGCGATTCGAAAGAACTACTACCGGAGCCCGGTGGAGGATGCTATCGTGATGTATCGCGTCCTCCCGGAGGATCCGAGCGTATGAGCTGGCTGAAGAAGTCAAAAGAAGGGCTCAAGACGCCGCAGCGGAAACGGGAGCTGCCGGACGGTCTCTGGACCAAGTGCGAGGACTGCGGCGAGATCCTGTACCACAAGGAGCTCGAGCGGAACCTCTGGACGTGCACGAAGTGCTCGTACCATTTCCGCATTTCGGCTCGGACCTACCTCAAGATCCTCCTCGATGAGGGGTCCTTCGTCGAGCGCTTCTCCGAGGTGGTTTCCACCGACCCGCTCAAGTTTCGCGACACGAAACGCTATTCCGACCGGCTGCGGAAGGCCCGCGAGGAAACGTCCCTGAGCGAGGCGATCCTCATGGGTGAGGGGACGATCGAGGGCCGTCCGCTCGTGATCGGCGTGATGGATTTCTCGTTCCTCGGCGGGAGCCTGGCCTCCGCGTCCGGGGAGCGGATCGCGCGTGGAATCCTGCTCGCGCTCGAGACCCGGCGGCCGCTCGTGCTTCTCTCCTCCTCGGGCGGCGCGAGGATGTTCGAAGGCATTCTCTCCCTCATGCAAATGGCGAAGACGAATGCCCTCCTGGCCCGGCTCTCGGATGCGGGGGTCCCATACATTTCGATCATGACCCACCCGACGACGGGGGGTGTGACCGCGAGCTTCGCCTCGGTCGGGGACGTGATCCTGGCCGAGCCACGCGCCCTGATCGGCTTCGCCGGACCCCGCGTGATCAAACAGACCATCAACCAGGAGCTTCCGGAGGGGTTCCAGCGCTCGGAGTTTCTCCTCGCGAAAGGGATGGTCGACCGAATCGTGCACCGAAACGAGCTTCGGAGAACCCTCGCCTGGCTGCTCCATTTCTTCGCGGCGGCCGCTCTCTTGCCTCAAAAGCCGCGCCGGCGCGCGGGGGAAACCCTGGCCCGATTCCGCGCCGTGGGCGGCCCGGTCGCATCCACGCCGCCTCCCCCGCCCGCACCGGAGGTGCAGCTCAAGCCGTTCGAGTCGGAATCAACGCCGAGCGTGAATGGAGCGCCCGGCGTGGAGAGCCCCGAGGGTCCCGCCAGGCCCCCCGCCGAAACGCCCGGTGAAACGTCGGGGACGACGCCCGGCGGTTCCGCGGCGTTTCCCGCCGATCGGGAGATACCGATCCGCGAATGAAGGCGCCCGCGAGCGCCACACTCACCCGGCGCCTTGACGCCATGTATCGCTTCGAGCGCAGCGGAATGCGCCCGGGGCTCGTGGGGATCGAGCGCCTGCTCGAGGCGGCGGGCAGGCCGGACCGCGCGTTCGCGTCGATCCTCGTGGCCGGGACGAACGGCAAGGGCTCCACGGCGGCCCACCTCGATTCCATCCTCCGCGCCGCCGGGCTTCGAACGGGCCTTTACACCTCGCCCCACCTCCTCCGATTCCACGAGCGGATCCGCGTCCAGGGTCGAGAGATCGGGGACGAGACGCTCGAGACCCTGCTCGAGCGCTGGTGGCCCCGGTTCGAAGCCCAGGGTCCCTCCTTCTTCGAGGCGGCGACCGCGCTCTGCTTCGACCATTTCGCGGCCTCGAATCTGGACATCGCGGTCGTGGAGGTTGGCCTCGGTGGCCGGCTGGACGCCACGAACATCTTGAGCCCGCGCGTCTCGGTGATCACCACGATCAGCAGCGATCACCGCGAGATCCTGGGCGACACCTTGAAGCGGATCGCGGCCGAGAAGGCGGGAATCATCAAGCCCGGCGCCACCCTCGTGTGCGGCGTCCGGGGACGGGAGGCCAAAGCGGTGATCGCCGCCGCCGCATCGCAGAAGGGGGCGAACGTGAGCTGGCTCGGAAGCGCGGCCCGCTACACCACGCGCGGCTTGAGCCTCGATGGAACCGAGTTCCAGCTCGAAACATCCTCGTACTCAGGGAGGCTTCGCACGAATCTCTTGGGAAAGCATCAGGCGAGAAACGCGGCGCTCGCGGCGCTCGCGGCCGAAAAAGTGCTCGAAAGCCGCCCGCCGGCGGAGATCGCGTCGGCGATCGCGCGCGGCATTCCTCGCGCGCGATGGCCCGCCCGGGCCGAGCTGGTTCGCGAAGAGCCCCCCGTGTTGGTCGACGTCGCCCACAACGCCGAGGGCGCCCGCGCGCTGGCGGAGACGGTCGGCGCGCTCTTCTCCGAGCGGCGCGTCGCCTTCGTGGTCGCGCTGTCTCAGGACAAGGCCCACGCCGAGTTCTTGAGGCGGCTGGGCTCGGTGGCGAGCCGCTTCTACCTGACCCAGTTCGAAGGCGAGCGCGCCACGCCCGCCTCCGCGCTTCTTCGCGCCGCCCCCTCGCGCCATTTGACCTGCGAGGCGATCCCCTCGATTCCAGACGCGCTCGACCGCGCGGTGGCATGGGCCGCGGAGGCCGGCGGCGTGGTCGTCGTCGCGGGCTCCTTCTTTCTCCTGGCCTCGGCGCTGCCGCATCTCGAGGTCCGCGTACCCGATGCGATTTGAAGGCCGGCCCGCCGGCCCGATCCGCGCCCTGCTCGTGGCGCTCGCCATGGCGGCCTCAGGACCGGGAAGCGGACGAGCCCAGAGCCCCGCGCCGGCCCCCGCGGCCGATGAGACCTATCACCTGAAGGCGGACCGGCTCTCGGGCTCCGCGACGTCGAACGAGGACGTCTACACGGCGATCCACGTCACGGTGGAGCACGGCACCACCACGGTCACGGGCGACTCGGCCCGCGTCTTCCGCCAGCGGGAGCTCGTCGTCCTGATGGGCGATGTGAAGATCATCGACGGCAAGACCAGGATGTGGGGGGACGAAGCATCCTACGATCGGAGGGCGCGTCTCGCCGTCCTCCGAGGCAACGTCCGTATCCAGGAAGGCACCGCGCGCATCACGGGGCGGGAGGCCCGCTTCTACCGCAACGAAAACCGGTCGGTGATCGTGGGGAGCCCTCGAATGGAGGATTCCACGAGGATCTTGACCGCCGACCAGATCGAATACGACCGGGCGAAGGACGTGATCCTCGCCTCGGGAAACGTGGTGGGCGTCGATCGCGCGGAGAGCACGACGGTGCACGCCGGGCGGGTCCGATACGACCGGCGGGGCGACTATGCGTGGGCGACCCAGAGCCCGGTCCTCACGATCGAGGAATCGGGAGGGAAGTCGACCCAGGTGCGCGGGCTCTCCATGGAATTCGACAACGCAAAACGCGCGGTCTTCACGGTCGGCGATGTCCAGGTGGAGCGCGACCAGCTTCGAGCCAAAGGGGATCGCGGGGAGTTCTACCAGTCGGAGAACCGCGCCCTTCTGGTTGGGAATCCGCGCGCGTGGGACGAGGAGGGAGAGGTTCAGGGAGACACGCTCGAGATCCGAATGGCGCAGCGTCGCGTCGAGTCTGTCCAGGTGCGCCCCCACGCCGCCGTGAGCTACGAAGCGAAGGGCGAGCGCGGGCGGGGGGAGCGCAGCCACGCGGCCGGCGACACCGTGACGCTCTTTCTTCCGGACCAGGAATCGCGCAGGGCGGTCATCGTCGGGCACGCGCAGAGCTCCTACTGGCCGGCGAGCGAGGACAGCGCCCAAGGCGGGCGCAACATCTCGAGCGGGGACAGCATCATCGTGGAATTCGCTCACGGACGGGCCCACCGGGCGACGGTGGTGGGTCGGAGCGAGGGGACCTATTTCATGGCGGCGGAAGGGGACACGAGCCGCGCGCAGCAGGAGGAGCGGGTTCGATACCGCGGCGAACGGGTCATCTACGACGTGGACCGGAACGAGGTGAACGTGGTCGGCTCGGCGGACGTGACGTACAAGGAGCTGCGCCTGAACGCGGAGCGCGTCTCGTTCAACACGAAGACCGAGCGGATGCGCGCCGAAGGCGATCCGGTGCTCTACGACGGCAGGGATCGGATCACGGGCCAGACCATGACCTACGACCTGTCGATTCGCCGAGGCACGATTTACGCGGGCAAGACGGCGTATGAGAAGGGCTTCTATTACGGGGAGCAGATCCGGAAGGTCTCCGACGACGTCCTCGACGTGAAGAACGGGAGCTACACCACGTGCGATCTGGACTCGCCCCACTATCACTTCGGAAGCAGCAAGATGAAGATCCTTCTCCACGACAAGGTGATCGCACGGCCCGTCGTGTTCTACATCAAGCACATTCCGGTGCTCGCGCTCCCTTTCTACATCTTTCCCATCAAGCCGGGGCGCCATTCCGGCTTTCAGCTCCCGCAAGTAGAGTTCGGCTCCTCGAGCGCGGGGGGGAAGTTCATACGCAACCTCGGATACTACTGGGCGGTGAACGACTACCTGGACGCGACCGGATGGGGGGACTACTACCAGGAGACGCGGTGGATCGCCCACGCGCAGACGCGGTACAACAAGCGATACCGGTGGTCGGGCGAGATCAACTCCTCGTTCGAGCACACGCTCGTATCGGGCGCCGATCGGTGGGATCTCTTCGGGCGGCACTTCCAGACCCTGGGCCCCAATTTCACGCTCACCGCGCAGGGTAACTTCGCGAACTCGAGCAATTACCTCCGCGACCAGACCATCGGCCGCTCCGTTCTGCTCCGGGTGCAGCGCAATCTCAGATCGAGCCTCTCCCTGAACAAGAGCTGGAGCGGGGCCTCGCTCAACTTCGGGCTCCTTCGGAACCAGGACCTCGATCCGGAACGGGGCGGCCCCCCCGAGATCGAGCAGCGGCTGCCCGCGGTCTCGTTTTCGCTGTCCGCACGGCCGCTGGGGCATCTCGCGCGGGGCAAGGAGCCCGCGCGCCTTCCGTGGCTTTCCTCCACGGTCTTCAGCTTGAGCTCGACCCTTCTGAGCGAGCGGAATCGATTCTTCGAGGCTCGGGCGGAGTCGACGGTCGTGCTCGACACCCTGGGGACGCCGGTCGATACAACGGTTCGATTCGTGGACGTCACGACCGCGCGCACCGCCGTGAGCCACAACATGGGGCTGACGGACGTGAGGACGCTGCTCGGGTTTCTCAAGGTGAGCCCGAACATGAGCTACACCGAGGTCTTCGTCAGCAGGGACGCCGCCGGGAACCGCAATCAGCGGGCGGGAGTCTGGCGCGGGGGGATCGACATGAATACAGCCTTCTTCGGGACGTTCCGGCCCTCGCTGGGACCGCTCCGGGGGATCCGCCACGTCGTCACCCCTTCGGTCGGTCTGGTGTATCAGCCCGCCTACCCGAAGCTCAATTACCGCGACGCCAACGGGAACCTCAAGCCGCGCTTTACCGGCCTCTCCACCTCGCTGGGCGGCCTGGAATCGCGCGCGATGACGTTCTCGATTCGGAACGACATCCACGTCAAATGGGGGAGCGCCGCACAGCCCAAGGTGATCAACAACCTGATCCAGCTCTCGACGTCCGGAAGTTACAACTTCCTCGCAGCGAGACAGGGACAAAAGCCGCTGTCCGATCTCTCGAGCGTTCTTACCCTTCGTCCGACCGACCGCGGACTGATCAGCATGGGTTTCACCCACAACCCGTACGACGGAAAGCTCCTCAGCTTCCGCGTCTCGAGCGGCCTTTTCTTCCAAGGGGTGAGGCGAGCCGAGCAGCGGGAGGAGGAGAGGGTGGACTTGGGACCCGGCGCCCAGGCGGTCGCCGCGCCGACCGGTTGGACGCCCGCGGGACTGCTCCCGGCCGGGCTCCCGTGGACGTTCGGAATTTCGATGAGCTACACCGGCTCGAGCAGCAGGCTCGCCGCCGGCGGGTACTCGCCGTGGCGCTCGAGCACCACCACGAATGCGTCCTTGGGGCTCAATCCCACGACCAACTGGCGGGTGGATTACTCGGCGCAGTTCGATTTCAAGAGCCGTCAAATGATTTCCCAGAACTACTCGGTCCGGCGCGAGCTGCACTGTTGGGAAGCGCAATTCACCCGCAGCATCTCCGGAGGAATCACCGAGTACTACTTCAAGATCAACGTGAAGAATCTCCCGGAGGTCTATTACGAGCAAGGTTCGCGCGGGTTGCGCGGGTTCGGCGGAATCGAAAATGCTTTCTAGCGAAAAACCCGCATCCCCATCAGGAATCCATTTGACACCCCGCGGGGTGCGTCGTAAGTTGACGCGTCGTTCAGCCGAAAGGAGGTGAAAAGATGAACAAGACCGAGCTCATCGCCACCGTCGCAAGAAAGACCGGTCTTTCGGCCCGCGAAGCGCGCGCCGCCGTCGAAACGCTGTTCTCCCCAGGCAAGGAAGGCTTGATCGCGGCCGCTCTCATGTCCGGGAAGAAGGTCCAGATCACAGGATTCGGCACCTTCGAGACTCGCAAGCGGAAGGCACGCGAGGGTCGGAACCCCCAGACTGGAGAGCGCATCAAGATCGCAGCGTCCCGTTTCCCGGCATTTCATGCGGGAAAGGCACTGAAGGACCGCATCAAGAAATAACCCCCCTACGACCGGATTTGCGAGGGAGCGGGCAGGGTGCACCTGCCCGCTCCCTCTGCGCTCTGGGGCCAAATTCTTGAACCCGGCATCTTTTGCGGGGTATAGTCTTGGGCGATATTGCCGATTCCAGAACGGAGGTGAGTTTCACTGACCCGATTCCGATCCCTACTCTTTCTTCTTGTCGCAGCGGGGCTTGCGGCTTTGAGCCCGCGGCTTCTGGGAAAGGGTTCGCCCTGCGACATCCTCATTCAGACCACGACGGATGTGAACGGCGAGCTCGCTCCCTGCGGCTGACACGCTCACCCGCTAGGCGGGCTCGCCCGGAGGGCGAGCCAATTCAACGTAGGCGCCATGAAGTTCCCGAACCACTTCCGCGTGGACTCCGGGGATTTCTTCGGCACGGCCGGGGAACAGGATTCCCTCAAGAGCGCCTTCATGGTTCACGCCATGGATCGGCTCGGGTACGACGTTGTCACGCTCGGGGAGCGTGAGTTCAACTTCGGCCAGGCGTTCCTTCTCGACACCTTCAAGAAAACGAAGATCGACGTCGTCTCGTCCAACCTGTTTTACGCCGACACGAAGAAGCCGTTCGTGAAGCCCTACGTCATTCGCAAGATGTGCTCCTTGCGGGTGGCGTTCTTCGGTCTCATCGGGAAGGACATGCGGATCCGCACGCTCGTGAGCGAGCGGGCGCTCGAGGTGAAAGATCCGTTCGCGACCGCAAAAGCCCTCGTCCCCGAGCTCCGGAAGAAGGCGGACATCGTGGTGCTGCTCTCCCACCTTGGGCTTACGGAGAGTCAACGTCTGACGCTGGAGGTGCCCGGGATCGACGTCATGGTGTTCGGGCATCAGCCCGGACTATTCCGCGAGATCGCGAAGACGAACGGCGTCATCAACACCCGCGCCGGCGATCGCGGGCAATACATCCCCGGCGTGCACCTGGTCATCGAGGATGGCAAGATTTCCTCGTACGACGGCGAGGTCGTGGGGCTGGACGACAAGATCCCCGCGGACGACGACATGAATCACCTCGTGGACGCCTTCAACGATGAATTGAACCGGCGCTTCTCCAACAACCCCAATGCCAACACGCCCGAGGTGCGGCCGGTCTCGGCCTCGGGGGATCATTATCTGGGAGAGAAGAACTGCCGCCGCTGCCACGAGGCCGAGTACCAGATGTACTCCAGCCAGGCCCACGCGCACGCCTTCGAGACGCTGACGAAGAACCAGCGCGACTCGACCCCCGAATGCCTGCCCTGCCATGTCGTCGGGTACGGTCAGGCGGGCGGGTTCGCGTCCAAGCAGACCACCCCCGATCTCGTGAACGTGCAGTGCGAGAATTGCCACGGTATGGGCACCAAACATCCGGAGAAGGGTGACCCCACCGCAGTCGTGGGTCCTGACGTGTGTCTCACCTGCCACACACACGAGCAGAATCCGAATTTCGACTACGACGAGGCGCTCACGCATATTGTCCACTGGCATCCGTAGGGGAGGCAGGACCGCCCTAGCCGCCCTCGCATGTCTCCTCATGGCGAGCGGCTCCCCCCGGGCGCAAAGCGTCAAGCTTCGAGCGCTCACCATTCCATCCGACTGCCAGCCGGGCAGTTGGGTCTCCTACAGCATTCAGGTGGATTCCAAGAACCGGCCCCCGCGCCGGTTCACGCAGAGGCTTGCGGTCGTCGCTCGCGAGGGTTGGGGCGAGGAGTCGGGGGCGTGGGTGGAGCTCAAGACCGCGGAAGGCGGGAGGACGCGGATCGAACGCGGATTCTTCGCGCAGGGCGAAGCCTCGGATCGGGGGCGTCTCCCGAACGCCCCGCTCGTGCTCCGGCGCTACCAGATGCTTACTCCGGACGGACGGCTCTTCGAATATCCGGTCGGCGGGGAAGGCGGGCCGATGCCGGATGAGGACATCTCGGCCATGGACCTTCTCGAATTCAAGGGAATCGCGAAGATCGATTCACTCGCGGCCGACACGCTCCGCGCCGACCGCACGGTCCTCCCCTGCAGCGTGGAACGAGTAACCCGATATGGAAAAGACGAATGGCCGGCCGAGGACACGACCTTCGTGAACCGCGCGGTCATGACGCGCACCTCGTGGAGGAATCCCTCGATCCCGGTCACCGGCTACGCGCGGACGATTCTCGAGGTATCAACCGAACGGGCTCCGGCGCGAGCCGTCGCGGATTCGGTCGCCGCGGGCTCGGCCGCGGGGGGCCCGGCCGCCGAGGAAGCCGCCGCGGGCCCGGCCGGCGCGGACTCGGCCCATTCAGCCCCCGCCGATTCGACGATGCCGATCCTCCGGCCCGCGAGCCGACGGTTCTTCTACCGAGCCGAGGTTACCCTGCTCCACCTGGGGAAGGACGCCATCCCGGAAATCACCCAGGCTCCGGAGCCCGCCCCGGAAGAAGGTTCGCCGCGAGCCAAGCCGGGCGCCAATCGCTAGACGCCACGCGAGCCGGCCTGACGGCGTAGGAACCACCCGCTTCAGCCGCGCCCAAATTTCTCCAGATACCCCGCTTCAAGGCCGATACCTGCGACGTGGCCGGCCGGTGTGCGGCCCCGGTCCGTAAACCCTTATTCAGGCGTGGGAGTATCTATGGCGCAAGGTGGGCGCAAACCGCTCGGGCAGAGCCTCGTGGAGCAGGGACACCTCTCGCGCGAGGGACTCGCCCGCGCGCTCGAGGAGCAGCGTCGCACGGGACAGGCCCTCCGGGAGGTGCTTCTCCGGCTCGAGCTGGTCTCGGAGGAGGCGATCCTCGACTACTACGAAGGGCAGCTTGGGATTCCGCGCATGGATCTCACGACCTACGTCCTCGAGCCGGAAATCGTGCGCCTCGTACCCGAGCGGATCGAGCGGCAGTTCAAGCTCGTCCCGCTGTTCAAGATCGGAGACACCCTCACGATCGCGATGGTCGATCCTCTCGACATCGTCGCCTTGGACGAGGTGAAGCTCGCCACTGGGCTCGAGGTCGAGGTGGTCGTCTCTCCGGAACCGCAGATACGCGAGGCGGTGGATCGCTACCACCCGCTCGGCGGCGGGCTCGAGATCCTCGTTCGGGAGCAGGGGCGGAAGCAAGGCGCCGTGGCCGCGGAAGCCGTGGCCCACGCCGAGGAGGACGGGCCGGTCATCCGATTCGTGAACGCGGTCGTGCACCAGGCGGTTCGCGAGGGGGCCTCCGACCTCCACTTCGAGCCCGACGAGGCCAATCTCAGAATCCGCTACCGCGTGGACGGGATTCTCCGCGAAGCGTCCATCCAATCGAAATCGATCCACCCTTCCGTCGTTTCCAGGGTGAAGATCATGGCCCAGCTCGACATCTCCGAGCGCCGCCTTCCACAAGACGGGCGTGCCCGCATCGAGATTTCAGGGAAGGAATACGACATGCGGGTCTCGACCTTCCCCACGATCCACGGCGAGAACGTGGTGCTGCGAATCCTGGACAAGTCGAGCGCGTTGCTCGGGACCTCGGAGCTAGGGCTCGCCCCGGGTCCGCTCGCCGAGCTCTCGCGGATGATCGAGCGGCCGAACGGCATCGTGCTTGTCACCGGCCCGACGGGAAGCGGGAAGACGACGACCCTCTATTCCTGCATCGGAAAGATCAACACGGTCGAGCGAAACATTGTCACCCTCGAAGATCCCGTGGAGTACCACATTCCGTCGATCCGCCAAACCCAGGTGGATCCGGACATCGGGCTCACCTTCTCGCGCGGCCTGCGCGCGCTGCTGCGACAGGACCCGGACGTGATCATGGTCGGCGAGATCCGCGACAGCGAAACGGCTGAAATCGCGGTCCGCTCCGCGCTCACCGGGCATCTCGTGCTCTCGACCCTCCACACCAACGACGCCGCGGGCGCACTGCCGCGGCTTCTCGACATGAAGATCGAGCCGTTTCTTCTCTCCTCGGCGATGCTCGGGGTGGTGGCCCAGCGCCTGGTGCGGAGGGTATGCGAGAAGTGCCGCCGCCGAAGCGCGCCGCCGGTCGAGGCGCTCGAGGAGCTGGGGGCAGGCGCGATCAAAGGCGAGTTCGTCGTCGGCGCGGGCTGCCTGGCATGCGGACAGACGGGGTACCGCGGCAGGATGGGAATCTTCGAGGTGCTGGTCGTCACCGACGAAATCCGCGACCTGATCGTCTCGCGCGCCTCGACCGAAGAGCTTGTGCGCGCCGCGCGCCGCGGCGGCATGCAGTCGCTGCGCGATGACGCGCTGCGCAAGGCGGCCCGGGGGGTCACGACGCTCCAAGAGGTGATCCGGGTCACGCGAAAGAACCTCCTCCTGGCCTCGGACGCGGACCAAGCCACGCTCCCGGCCCGCGGGTAGCCTGTGCCCGCGTTCCGATACCGGGCTCTGAGCGCGGCGGGGCAGGCGCAGCAGGGACTGCTCGAGGCTCCCGACCTGGACCAGGCGCTGGACCGGATCCATCGCATGGGGCTCACGCCGGTGCGGCTCGAGGCCCACGGCGCGCCCGGCGCCCGCGCCGCCGGGATCCCGTTCCTCCAGAAGAAGGTCACAGCGCGGGATCTGATTCTCTTCACGCGGCAGCTCGAGACCATGCTCGACTCGGGTCTTCCGATCCTCTCCGCGCTCGAGATCCTCCATGCCCAGACGACGCAGCCCAAGCTCAAGCCGGCGATCGACCGCGTACGGTCGGACGTCGAGCAGGGGTCCACGCTCACCGAAGCGTTGCGCAGGCACCCCGACTGCTTTCCCCGGATCTACGTGAACCTCGTCTTCGCGGGGGAAGAGGGCGGCCTCTTGGCGCAGATGCTGGACCGGGTCGCGAGCCTTCTCGAGTACGAGGCGGAGACGGATCAGCGGATCCGTTCCGCCACCTTCTATCCGACCCTGATCGTGACGGAGCTCGTGCTCGCGTTCCTGGTCCTGATCAAGTTCGTTCTGCCGCGTTTCGCGTCCCTGTTCCGGAATTTCAACACCCAGCTGCCCCTTCCGACCCGCGTGCTCATCGGTCTGAGCGATTTCTTCGAGCACCAGTGGATCCCGTTCGTGTTCTTCACCGCGTGCGCCGCGGCCGGCGGCGTCCTCTGGAGCCGGACCGCGCGCGGCCGCACGACCATCGACCGATTCGTCATTACCGTCCCGATCTTCGGGCCGATCTTTCTCATGACGATCATGTCTCGCTTTTCGCGCGTTCTCTCGGCGCTTCTCGGGAGCGGCATCCCGATCGTTCAGGCGCTCGACATCGTGCGCGGGGTCGTCGGGAACCGGGTGATCGAGGCCGAAATCGACAGGATGCGCGATGGCGTCGTGGCCGGCCAGGGATTGGCCGAGCCGCTCAAGGGGAGCGCGATCTTTCCGCCCCTGGTGGTCAAGATGCTGGCGGTGGGTGAGGAGACCGGCGCGGTGGACAAGATGCTCCTCCGCGTATCTCGATATTACGACCAGGACGTCGATTACGCGGTCAAGAACCTCTCCACGGCGATCGAACCGGTGCTCCTCGTCATCCTCGGCGTGGCCGTTCTCTTCACCGCTTTGGCCGTATTCCTCCCCCTTTGGAACCTCATGTCCGTGTTCCGCCACTAGCACGGCGGGCAGGCGGCTCAAGATCGGCAGCCGAATTGCCGATTGCAATTCCGGACCCAGATTAACCAAAGCCCCGATGGGTGGGGCGAGCGAGGCCAATCATGGAGGTTGTGCGTATGCATCGGAACAGTTCTGAGGGCGGTTTCACCCTGATCGAGCTCGTGATCGTGATCGTGATCCTCGGCATCCTCGCCGCGGTCGCGATTCCGAAGTACGAGGACATGCGTGAGCAGGCCCGCGTGGCCACGCTCAAGGGACAGCTCGGCTCGATCCGCTCGGCGGTCGCGATCCAATACGCGCGCAACGCCTTGAACGGCTCGGCGGCGTTCCCCGTGTTGAACGGGACCATTTTCGCCGACGGCAATGTCCCGAAGGAGCCGGTCAACAACTCGAGCGCGGTCAAGACGACGCCGGGTGTCGATAACGCGGGCGGCTGGCAGTACAGCTCGACGACCGGAATCGTGAAGGCCAACCTGAACGCGTACTCGTCCTACTAAAGCTTACCTTTCAGCGGCTTCAGGGTGGGGCTGAGGTGGGAGCGATGCGCTTCCACCTCTTGCGCCATTCTGGGGCAGATCCCGTCGTGGATCGGGGGACTCGCATGCGCTGGACCGGCGCGGGGGCAGGAAGCCTCGCCGCCGCGGCGATCGCGGCATCCGTCTATGGCCTGACGCTCTCGCCTACCGTCGGAGCGGGGGATAGCGGCGAATTGATCCTCGCGGCTCATTCCCTGGGCATCCCCCATCCTCCCGGGTATCCGCTCTGGACTCTCCTCGCTCGCGCCGCCGCTGCGTTGCCTTGGGGGACGGTCGCGCTGCGTGTCAACGCGCTCTCGGCGGTTCTAGCCGCGTTTGCCGCGGGGCTCTTCTATCTTCTCGCGGCACGATGCGGCCTCCCAAAGGCCGGGCGGCTCGCGGCCACGCTGATCTTCGCCGGATCCACCCTTCTCTGGGACTCCGCGGTCCAAGCGGAGGTCTACTCGCTCGCGACCGTCGCGTTCGTCGCGCTCTCCCTGGCGGCGTTCGCGGCCAGGTCGAAGGGAGGAGCCTCCGCCCGGGCCGACGCCATTTTCTTCTTCACGGCGGGCCTGGCGTTGCTCGCGCATCAGACCCTCCTTTTCCCCGCCGTGGTGCTCGCCATCTGGGTGCTGGCGCGCCGGATGAGCCCAGGACGGGCGGCGGCCGCCCTCGCGTGGGGGACCGTGGGTTTCTCGATCGTGCTCGCGCTGCCGATCCGGAGCGCCGCCCATCCCTGGTTCGATTGGGGCCAGGACCACAACCTGGCTTCCCTGTGGGACAACCTCATTCGACGGAATTACGGCGGCCTGCGGCAGAACGCGTTCCGGCTGGACCGCACCGTCGGTGAGATCGTCTGCATGGGGGGGCTGGTGGCCGCCTCGTGCGGGGCCGTGGGCGCCTCGCTCGCGGCGCTCGGAGCGGTGATCGCGGGCCGGAGGCGCACAGCGCTCCTGCCGCTCACCGCGGCGTCGCTCGCCATCCCCGCGGCCCTCATCGCGTTCGTCGGCTTCACGCCGGACGCCGAGCATCTCGCGCAGATCGGCCCGTTCTTGATTCCGTGCGTAGCGGTCCTGGCCCTGTGGGCGGGCGCGGGCCTCGGGAGGGGGCTCAAGCGCGCTCCAAGGTTCGCCCGCGCCCCGATCGCGGCCGCCTGTGCGCTCGCCTTGCTTATCCCGGCCACCCTCCACTACCGCCTCTGTGATCGGAACGGATTCCGGCTTCCCGAGCGCTACGGGCGGGATCTCTTGGAGCCGCTCCCCCGAGGCGCCACGCTCGTTCTGGACGGCGACAACGAGACATTCCTCGCCGCCTATCTCTCGCGGGTCGAAGGCGTGCGCGCCGACCTCGTCCTCGTCAATCGCCGCGGCCACGTCTTCGGCGACCCCTACGGTCTCGGGGGGGTTCCGCGCTCCAGGTGGACCGAGATCCAGCGCCGTGTCGATCTCGAGCGGCTCAGGAACACGGCCTCGCCGGTCTACTACGCGACCCCGCCCGAGGATCTCGTGCGATCGGGCGTCCGTTTCCGAAATGAAGGGCTCGTGTACAGGGCGGTTTTGCCCGAGCGCGCGGGCGCGGACGCGGACACGAACCGGGTGGAAGCCGGCTCCTGGGCCAGGAGCACCGACCTTCTCCCCGGCGGACCGGAACGGTACGACTACGTGACGCGGAAGCTGGCGATCACCTATTCCGCGACTCGGTCGCAGGCGCTCTGGGAGGCGGGGCGATACGAGGACGCGCTCCCTTGGTTTGAGGACGCGGCCCGGGTGGGATTCGATTTCCCGGAGGCGCGCATGAATCTGGCCGTGGCGGCGGCCGCCGCGGGAAGGCCGGAAGTCACGTTGGCCGAGCTGGTCGCCGCGATGAGGCTCGCCCCCTACGACCCGGAGCCTTCGGCTCGGCTCGCGGTCTTGTTCGCGGTCGCCGGGCGGTATCGGGACGCGGCGGTCTATTTCGAGCGGGCGTACAGGATTTCCCCCTCGGTGGAGCTCGCGGCGAACGCTGCGCGGGCCTGGTCTCTGGCCGGGGATCGGGAGCGCGCACGCTACTGGGAAGCGAAAGGATGACCCCTCGATGCTCCGCCGTTTCGAACGGGACCCCGCGCGCGGGTCAATCCCCCAACGGCTGCCGGGGATTCACGCTCCCGGAGCTCATCATCATCATCTCGATCCTTGGGATTCTGAGCTGGCTCGCCTACCCCAAGGTCGTGGCGATGGACGAGATCAAGCTGGACGCGGCCGCTCGCCGCATGGCCGCCGATCTCCGCTACGCGCAGAGCCTCGCGATGAGCAAGCGCGTGATCCACGGCCTCCTCTTCGAGCCCTCGCTCGGGCGCTACACGGTATTCGCTCCCACGTCCGGGTCGCCGATCACCGATCCCGCGGACCGGGCCAGGCCCATGCGGGTGGATTACACGTCGCGCTCCGAGTTCAAGGGGGTCCTGATCCAATCCGCCGCGTTCGGGAGCACCCCGGGCGTTACCTTCGACTATTTCGGCGTTCCGCGCGACACGGCCGGGGTCGATCTCACCTCCGATGGCCGCGTCGTCCTGAGCTACCAAGGGGTGACCGACACCGTTCTCGTCGCGCCCCAAACCGGAATGGTGACCACCCGATGAGCGCGCGCGACGCCCGCCGCGCGGACGGACCGGGCCGAGCCCCGTCCACGCGCGTCTCCGGCCGCCCGGCGGGGTTCACGCTCGTGGAAATCGTGCTCATCATCGTCATCGCCGCGGTGGCGATCCTCCCGCTCAGCATGCTCTTCGCGAACACGTCGATCCGGTCGGGGGACGCACGGAACGCGACGATCGCGGCGCAGCTCGCGCAGGCGAAGATGGAGGAGCTTGCCGCCGACAGAAACTCGCCCACCCGCGGCTTCTCCTATCTCGTCGCGGCGAACTACCCGGCCGAGAGCCCGGTGCCCGCCTTCCCGGGCTACAGCCGTTCCGTTGCGTTCGCCTCCGATTCGACCTACGACGGCGTCACATTCCGCACCGTGGGGGTGACGGTCGTCTGTCCCAACATTCCACCCGTGACGCTGACGACATGGTTCACGAGCTACTGATCCCATCGCGGCGGCGCCGCGAGCCGGGCTTCACCTTGCCCGAGCTGCTCATCGTGATCGTGGTCGCTTCGATCGTCGCGGTCGCGTTTTCAGCCATGTTCATCGAGGCGGTGAAGACCTACCAGTTCATGGACGCCGAGAAGGACATGCTCGAGGACGCCCGATACGCCGAGGAGCGGGTCTCACGCGAGCTCAAGCGGGTGAAGGACTCGACCAGCATCGTGGCCGCGAGCGCGACCACCCTCGCCTTCGTGGACCGGAGCAACGCCACGGTGAGCTTCTCCTGGAGCGGCGTCTCCGGAGCGAATCTCCTCTACACCAAGAACGGATCCTCCCAGACGCTCGCCAAGGGCGTGGACTCGCTCGCGTTCCAGTACTGGAAAGAGAACGGGACGGCGGCCGCGCCGGTTCTGTCGCCGTCCGCGACCGACATCTGGCGCGTCACCGTCTATATGAGGCTCATCAAGGGCTCCCAAACCGTCTCTTCCTTCGGCGCCGCATTCCTGAGGTCGCTATGAGCCGGCGCGCTGCGGCCCCGGACGCGGGCTTCTCGGTCGTGCTCGCGGTGTTCTCGATCCTCCTCCTCGTCACGCTGGGGATCGCGATGGTGTCGATCGTGGTCGAGGACTCCGACCTCTCGGTCGCCCACGTGCAGGAGAACCAGGCGTTCTACGCCGCGCACGCCGGGCTGGAGTACGCACTGGCCAAGCTTGCGGCGAACTGGTCCTGGGGCGGGCTTCCGTCTCCAGGGAAGAACGTCGGCGCGGGCTCCTTCTGGATCGCCCCCCCCGACGCCGTCGATGAGAACGGGAACCCGCTCCCCGCGGGAAGGAAGCGGGTCATCTCCACCGGAGTCGTCGCCGGCACCAAGCGGGAGATCCAGGTGCAGGTCACCGGCGGATTGATTTCAACCCACGCGGGCACCGGGGCGGCGGGGTATTCGGGCGACGTCGGCGCGGCCACGTCCGCCCAGCTGCGGCATCCGGAAGGCGTGGCCGTCGCGTCCAACGGGGACGTCTACTTCGCGGACACCGACAACAACGTCGTCCGCAAGGTGGCGTTCGCGACCGGGGTCATTACCACCGTCGCGGGGACCGGAAGCCCGGGATCGAGCGGCGACGGCGGGCTCGCGACATCCGCGCAGCTCAAGACCCCGGAAGATGTGTTCGTGACCGCGAGCGGCGACCTCTACATCGCCGACACCGGGAATCACGAGATCCGCAGGGTCTCTGCCGCGACCGGAATCATCACGACGGCTGCCGGGAACGGGAGCCCAGGCTCGAGCGGCGATGGCGGTGCCGCCACGTCGGCGCGCCTGAACTCCCCGAGGGGCATCGCCGTGGCGTCGAACGGAGACTTCTACATCGGCGACCGTTCGAACAACAAGATCCGCAAGGTGACGGCCTTGATCGGGCTCATCACGACCTACGCCGGGACCGGGACGGCCGGGTACTCCGGAGACGGGGCGCTGGCGGCCGCGGCGCGGCTGAACCGGCCGCAGGGAATCCATCTTGCCTCGAACGGCGATCTCTACATCGCGGATGCGCAGAACAGCGCGATCCGAAAGGTCGCGGCCGGGACCGGGATCATCACTACCTACGCGGGCACCGGCGCGGCGGGCTTTTCCGGTGACGGCGGGGCGGCGACATCGGCCCAGCTCAACGGCCCGGAGGCGGTTCACCCGAGCTCGGTCGGGGACCTCTACATCGCCGACACCGGCAACAATCGGATCCGACGCGTGTCCCCGGGCGGAACGATCACCACCGTCGCAGGCACCGGAACCGCCGGCGCGGCGGGGGACGGCGGCGCCGCCACGGCGGCCCAGCTCGACACGCCGCGCGGAATCGGCTTGAGCTCCACGGGCGCGTACTACATCGGCGATCGAAACAACAACAAGATCCGGAAGGTCATGAGCTTCGCCGTCGTGGCCTGGGTCGAGACGCGGACGTAGGGGAGGAGATCGTGGGGAGCGACGTCGAGAAAAAGCCACAGCGGAGAGGGTTCGCGGCCTTCCTTCACGGCGCGCCCGTGCGCGCGGGATCGCTCCTCCCGGCACGTATGCGGTCCCTGCTCGCCGCGCCCTGGCCGGATCTTGTGGGTGTGGACCTGAGCGACCGCGCGGTGAGGGTGGTGCGCGTGGTGAGGCGCGGCTCCCACGTCAGCCGCATCGAGAGCGCCGAGCGCGCCCTTCCCACCGCGGACCTGAAGCCGGCCGATCGCCGGGCGGCTCTGCGGAGCGCGCTCCGCGACCTGGTTCGTGAGCAGGCGCTCCGGGGAAAACACGCCTCGGCCGCCGTCTCGGGAAACGATGTGGTGATTCGGCGCATGTCGCTGCCCGAAATGAGCCGGTCGGACCTTCTGGCCGCGCTCGCCCTCGAATGCCGCAAGCACGTCAATTTCCCGATCGAGGACGCCGAGATCCGCTACGAGGTCGTGGGTCGGGAAGGCCCTGCCGAGCGCCCCGAGCTCTTGCTCAACGTTTGCGTCGCGCACCGCCGCCGGCTTGCGGAGATTCGCGAGGCGGTCGAGGAGTCCGGGCTTCGCGCCTCGCTCCTCACGATCCGGCCCGTGGCGCTTCGCGCGCTCCTGCGCGCGACCGGCGCGACGGCGCCCGATGAGGTCGTGGCCTATCTCGACATGGGAGCCGCCAACACGCACATCACGGTGCTCAAGGGAGAGGACGTTCGTTTCTCGCGCGAATTCGGGGTCGGCGGGGCGACTCTGACGGAGGCGCTCCGCGCGATCGTCGTGCCGGGGCAGGGCACGATCGAGCTCTCCTACGAGGAGGCGGAATCCTTGAAGCGGGCGCACGGGATCCCGTTCGGTCAGGAAGAGGCGGTCCAGGCCGGCCGCATCCCGCTCTCCGCAGTTTCCATCATGCTCCGGCCCATCCTCGAGCGGCTGGTGCGCGAGCTCTGGAACTCCTTCGACTACTGCAACGAACAGTTCCAGGGTGAGACCGTGACCCGGCTCGTGCTCCTGGGCGCGGGCTCCCGGGTCAAGAACCTCGCCGATTACCTGACAGGGGTTCTCAAGATCCCCGTCGCTCGGGCCGATCTTGCAGAAAGCATGGCGGATGTCGCGCCGCGGCCGATGCGCGGGGCTGCATCCGGGGCGGTCCTCCCCTCGGAATCGGGGCTCGGGCTCGCGCTGACCGAACGAGGCGCGCTCAATTTCGCGACCCCGGCCTGGGCGGGGGTCCCCTACCGGCTCGCCGAGGCGATTCCGCAGCGGGTTGCCGCGGCGGCGGCGGCGGTGCTCCTGATCTCCGTCGCCCTCCCGTCGCATTGGGGGGTCGTGCAGGAGCGGCGCAGGGTCGAGACGCTCCGGAGGGGCCTCGAGGAGCTCTCGCCGCGCATCGACTCGGTGCGGCGGTTCCGCGCGGCGCGGGAGGAAGAGACGAGGCTCCATGACTTGCTCGCCCACCTGACCGGGGGTCAGGTGCTGTGGTCGTATGCGCTGCGCGACTTGAGCCATCGGATCGGGCCCGACGTGAGGCTGACCTCGTTGGAGGTTCTGGAGCCGCAGGCGGTCGCGGGGGCGGCGGCCGCGGCCGCGCCGGTGTCCCGCGCGAGGCAGATCCGCCTCATGGGGCTTCTGCGGACGCAGAACCGCAGGCCGGAGGACGTGGTCGGAGAGCTGATGCAGTCGCTCGAAAGCTCCCCGATTTTCGTGCAGGTGCGGCTCGAGGGATGCCAAGCGGTGACGGGCTCGGTGAGCAGCTTCACCGTCACCGCGGAAATCGCGGAATAGCGGGAGACCATGACCGTTTCACTCCGACATCCGCTCTTGGGGCACGCGGCGATCCTCGCCTCGCTGTTGCTCTCGATCGGGGTCGTGCGAACGGTCTATATCGAGCCGAGGGTCCGCGAGGCGCATTCGCTTCGCTCGGGTGAGGCGCGTCTCCAGACCGAGCTTTTCGATTTGCAATCCGGCATCCATGAAATGGAGGGCTGGACCAAGGCGCACCCCGGGCAGGATCTCTGGACGTTCCACGTGCGAAAGGCGCTTCCGTCGCGGGACATGGTGGCGGCGTTCCTTCGCTCGATCGTGCCGCTGGCGAACCGGCACAAGGTCAGGACCGAGCTGATTCAGCCGGCGGGGACTCTGATGGACGAGACGGTGAGCGATGCCGCCGGGAACCCCATGACCTATCGCAGGGCAGAGCTTCGATTTCGGATCTACGCGAAGTACCAGGATCTGGGCGAGTACCTGGGCGACATCGAAGCGATGGACCAGCTCGTCGTGGTGCGGTGGGTTTCGCTTCAGAGCGCCGCCGCGAATACCGAGCTGGCCGCCGACGTGGCGATCTGGCTCTTCGGGACGCCGTGAGGGGGAGCGATGGATTGGTTCCGCGACCAGATGAAGAAGGGAATGAACCCGAGGACCTGGGTCTTGATGGGCTTCCTGGTCGGGGTGCTCTTTTGGGTTCACGCTCTCGACCAGAAGCAGAAGGCGCTCCGGGCGAAACGCCCCGCCGTGACGCTCGCGCCGGCGACGGCGATCGCTTCGTTCGATCGGAGGAAAGAGCGCGATACGGCACACGCCTCGATGACCCCGCCGGGATGGGGAAGCGATCCCTTCCAGAGGCGGGTCGCCGACACGAGGGAATCGCCCGGAACCGTGAGGGCGCTCGCCCGGGTCAGCCCGTCGCCGGCGGGAACCGGCCTCTTTTTGCAAGGAATCATGGAAGGGCCCCTGGGGAAGACGGCGCTCATCAACGGGGACATCTACCGCGAGGGGCAGCGGATCGGATCGCGGGAAGTGATCCAGATCGGTCGGAGGTCGGTGATGCTCCTCGACCATGGAAACGTCACGACGCTCATGCTCAAAGGAGAGGGTTCATGAAACGGCTGGCCGCCGTCCTGGGACTGATCGCCTGGTTGGGCGTTGGTCCCGCGGCCGCCGCATCCGGGCAGGAGGCACGGGCGTCGTTCAATTTCAAGGACGCGCGCGTGCAGGACGCGATCCGCCTCATCGCGACCCAGTTCGGCCTGAGCGTCGTCGTTGGAAAAGACGCCGGCGGCACGCTGACCGCGAACCTGAACGGCGTGACGATGGAGCAGGCCATGGCCTACGTGGCCGAGGCGACCGGGTGCGAATACACCCTCAGCGACAAGGTCCTCGTCGTGAACCCGGCGGGGCTCCAGTCGCGGGTCTTTCCGCTCCGCTACCTCGATCCCGCCGCCGCGGCCGAAGCGCTGCAGAAGGTCCTCGGCCCGCGCGGCCAGGCGCAGCCGTTCTCCGGTCGGCCGAAAGAGGGTCTGATCCAACACTCGAGCGCCTTCTCGAACGCGCTCATCGTCACCGACACGAGCGCGCGCCTGGCGGACGTGGCGCGGGTGATTTCCGAGATGGACGTGAGGCCCAAGCTGATCGCCATCGAGGCGAAGCTCGTCGAGACGACACTCGGCCACGACGAGAAGCTGGGCGTGGACTGGCAAATCCGGGCGAGCGCGACCGGGGCGACGCTCCCGACCACGTTCCCGTTTCCCAAATCGCAAGGGTCCGGAGATTTCACCGGTACGCCGAACCCGAACAACCAGGTCGGCGGCGTCGGTCCGGCATTCCCGCCGGGACAGACGTTTCCGTTCACGGTTCCTGGAGACTACGTGTTCGGGAAGCTCTCGTTCGAGGAGTTCAACGTCGCGCTCGATATCTTGAAACAGTCCTCCAGCACGAACCTGGTCTCCGCGCCGAAGATCACGACGCTCGACAACCAGGAAGCGGAGATCATCGTGGGGACGGTTGTTCCGATCGCCCGGTACGAGCACACAGAGCAGACCGGGGCGCTCCAGATTTCCGGTTACGACGAGAAGAAGGTCGGCGTCAGGCTCCTGGTCACGCCGCACGTGGGGCCCGACAGCACGATGATTCTGGCGGTCAACCCGGAGATCAGCGAGATCGTCGAATACCGCGGTCAGTTCAATGAGCGCCCCGTGACCTCGACGCGGTCCGCCACCACGCAGGTGGAAGTCAAGAGCGGCGAGACCGTCATGATCGGGGGGCTCATCCGGTCGGTCGACATGTCGATCGAGCGAAAGGTGCCCGTCCTGGGCGATATTCCGATTCTCAATTATCTGTTCCGCCACAAGACCACCTCGAAGCAGAAGGTGGATCTCATGATCTTCATCACGCCGCACTTGCTCGAGCCGTAGGGAGGGAAAAGGTCATGAATCAGACTCAGCCGCGCGCGCGGGTGCTGGTGGTGGACGACGAGGCGGACCTCGTCCGAATCCTGCAATTCGGACTCGAGGCGATCGGGTACCACGTCGATACGGCATCGGACGGACAGGAAGGGCTGAAGAAGGCCCGGGATCTGAAGCCGGACATCATTCTCCTCGACCTCATGCTCCCGAAACTCGACGGGTACAAGGTCTGCCGGCTTCTCAAATTCGACGAACGATACAAGAACATTCCCATCATCATCCTCTCCGCCCGGACGCAGGAGGGGGACCAGTTGCTCGCGATGGAGATGGGCGCGAATCGATTCGTCACCAAGCCGTACGACTTCGCCGAAGTGCTGAGCCACATCGAGACGCTCCTGAAATCCGTGCCCACGAGCTCGTAGCGTCGGGGAATTCCCCGCTTGACCTCGGGCGGCCGGGGACCGTAGCGTTGTCATGCGATCGCATCGCTCAACTCCAGCCCCTGAGATGACTCCGAAAAACACGACCGAAACCGCATCCGAACCCGCGCGCGAGACACGGACCGCTCCCGGGCCGCCCCCGATCGTGGACACCATCCTCGAAACCGTCGGGAACACTCCCATGGTGCGCCTCCGCCACCTCGCGGCCGAGTGCCCCGCGACGGTGCTGGCGAAGGTCGAATCCTTCAATCCCGGCGGCTCCGTCAAGGACCGCATCGCGGTTGCGATCGTGCAGGAGGCCGAGGCGAAAGGGCTCCTGAAGCCGGGGGGCATCATCGTCGAGGCGACTTCCGGAAACACGGGAATGGGGCTCGCGCTGGTCGCCGCGGTGAAGGGCTACCGCGCGATCTTCGTGATGCCGGACAAGGTGAGCAAGGAGAAGATCAATCTATTGAAATCCTTCGGCGCCGAGGTCGTGATCACCCCGACGGCGCTCCCTCCCGACTCGCCCGAATCCTACTACGAGGTCGCCAAGCGGATCGGGCGCGAGATGCCGGGCGCCTACCTCGCGAATCAATACTACAACCCCACGAACCCCGAGGCTCATTTCCGAGCCACCGGCCCCGAGATCTGGCAGCAGACCGGAGGCAAGTTGGACTACTTCGTGGCCGGCCTGGGGACCGGCGGGACGATCAGCGGGACGGCGCGGTACCTGAAACAGCAGAATCCGAAGATCAAGGTGATCGGGGCGGACCCGGTCGGCTCGATCTTGAGAGACTACTTCTATACGAAGAAGATGGTGCCGGCCAAGACGTACAAGGTGGAAGGAATCGGCGAGGATTTCCTTCCCGGCACCCTCGACTTCTCGATGATCGACGAGGTCATCCCGGTGAACGACGCGCAGTCGCTCAACCTCGCGCGCCGGCTCGCGCGCGAGGAGGGAATTCTCGCCGGCGGCTCGAGCGGAACCGCGCTCTTTGCCGCGTTCCAGGTGGCGCGCCAGGCGAAGCCGGGCCAGGTGGTGGTCGTCCTGATTCCGGATACGGGGGAGCGCTATCTTTCGAAGGTGCACTCCGACGAGTGGATGCGCGACAATCGCCTCCTGGATTCAAGCACGATCACGATCGCGGACGTCATGGTCGGCAAGCGAAACCACATACCGTCGCTCGTCTCGATCAACTACGACGACACGGTCGATCGCGCCCTCTCCCTGATCCGAGAGTTCAACATTTCCCAACTCCCGGTGCTCAAAGAGGGAAACGTCGTGGGCTCGGTGAGCGAGGGGGTCCTGCTTCAGAAGGTGCTCGACGGCTCGGCGCACGGGGACACGAGGGTCGAGTATCTCCTCGAGAAGCCGCTCCCGGTGGTGCCCCTCGACGCGCATCTCCCCCGCGCGATGAAGGTCCTGGCCGCGAGCAACGCCGCGGTCGCCGTGGATCACCAGGGGAAGCCCGCCGGCATTCTCACCCGCTTCGACCTCCTCGAGTACATCAATCCCTAGGCCCGTGGGATTCTCCACCGACGCCGTGCACGCGGGGCAGGAGCCCGATCCGGCCACGGGCTCCGTCACGATCCCGATCTACCAGACCTCGACGTACGTCCAGGAGGAGCTGGGGAAGCACAAGGGATTCGAGTACGCCCGCACCCAGAACCCGACCCGCTTCGCGCTCGAAAAGAACGTCGCCACGCTGGAACGCGGCGCGCGCGGGTTCGCCTTCGCCTCCGGGATGGCGGCGATCACGGCCGTCGCCTACCTCCTGAGATCGGGGGACCACGTCGTCGCCTCGAACAACATGTACGGGGGCACCTATCGGCTCTTCGAGAAGGTTCTCGCCTCGTATGGGCTCACGTTCACCTACGTGAACACGGGCGATCTCAAGGCGACCGACGCGGCATTCCGCCCCCACACGCGGATGCTCTTCGTGGAGACACCCACCAATCCTTCGATGATCGTATCGGACCTCGGAGCCCTTGCGGAGCTGGCGCGATCTAGGAAGGCCCTGCTGACGGTCGACAACACGTTCATGACGCCTTACTTCCAGCGTCCGATCGAGCTGGGCGCGCACCTGGTCGTGCACAGCACGACGAAGTACCTGAACGGCCACAGCGACATGATCGGCGGTGTCGTGGTCTCGAACGAGCAGGCCGCATCGGAACGGCTCCAGTTCGTCCAGAACGCCGCCGGAGCCGTGCCGGGACCGTTCGACTGCTGGCTCTGCCTTCGCGGCATCAAGACGCTGGCCCTGCGGATGGAGCGGCACAACCAGAGCGCCTCGGCGATCGCCGAATGGCTCGCCGGGCAATCCAAGCTGAAGCGGGTTTTCTATCCCGGCCTGAAGAGCCACCCGGGTCACGAGCTCCACAAGCGCCAGGCTTCCGGATTCGGCGGCATGATCGCCTTCGATACCGGGTCGCTCGAGCGCGGTGCCGCCTTCCTCCGGCGCACGCGCCTGTTCGCGCTCGCCGAGAGCCTCGGGGGCGTCGAGAGTCTGATCTCCCATCCGGCGACCATGACCCACGCTTCGGTGCCCAAATCCGAGCGGGAAAGCGTTGGGCTAACCGACGGGCTCGTAAGGATTTCCGTGGGAATCGAGGACCTGGACGACTTGATCCGGGATCTCGACGGCGCCCTGTCCGCCTTATAATCCCGGCCGCGATCAATTGAGCCTTGACACCCCCGGACCGGCCGCGTAATGTGCGCCAGTCTTTTGCCGCCCCATCTCATTGAGGCGGACCGACATGACTGCGATAGGTAGGAAACCAAAGGCTGTTCCCCCGAGCACCGCTGCAAGCAGTGGTGTTTTGCTTTATTCGCCTCAACCGTTTCGAGCTCGTACCAGGATTGACGAACGCCCGAAAATCGGAGTGCCGGAAGGAGGTGATAGAGGAATGAAGAAGATTTTAGCGGTCACGCTGGTTCTCGTGTTCACGTGCGCGCTTCTCTTTGCGCTGGGCTGCACCAAGAAGGAGCAGGCTGGGACGGAGGGAGAGCAGGGCATGGAGCAGAGCACGACGCCGCCGGCCGGCAGCATGACGGACTCTACCGGCATGATGTCCGATACGACCCATACGATGGGCAAGTAATCCTCGCACCTCGTGCGGCACGGCCCCACGGGCCGGGCGCTACTTGGGCTCGACGGGATTTTCAGGCAACTTGTATAGAGTAGCGTTATCTCAATACGGGGAAGCGCGCCTGCCAGCGCCGCTTCCCCGTCTTCTTGTGCGGCAGGCGACCGGCGTTCAGGAGGAGATCGGATGGCGGTTTCGAACTCATTCGACGTGGTTTCCGAAGTGGACATGATGGAGGCGTCGAATGCGGTGCAGCAGGCGATGAAGGAGATCCGCCAGCGCTTCGACTTCAAAGGAAGCGTGAGCGAGATCACCCTGGACAAGGAGACCATCACGCTCCATTCGGACGACGAGTCGCGCCTCAAGGCCGTGATCGACGTCCTGACGACCAAGCTCGTGAAGCGCGGCGTCTCCCTGAAGGCGCTCGAATACGGAAAGATCGAGCCCGCCGCCAAGGGGACCGTGCGCCAGGTCGCGACGGTCCGGCGGGGCATCCCGACCGAGCGCGCGAAGGAAATCGTGAAGTTCATCAAGGGGACCGGGATCAGGGTCCAGGCCCAGATCCAGGAAAATCAGGTTCGGGTGAGCGGGAAAAACCGCGACGATCTCCAGGCGGTGATCGGGGCGCTCAAGGCCCAGGACTTCGGCCTCGATCTGCAGTTCACGAACTATCGCTCGAGCTAGGCCGGTCCTCCTCGCGATCCTGGTCCTGGGATCGCTCGCGTCCGCATCGGACGCGTCCGGGACTCCGTGGCCGAAGCCGCTGGGCCTGGTCAGCGACTTCGCCGGAATCGCCGACGCGGCCTCGCGCGATTCGATCGAGGCGCTGGGACGCGAGCTTCGCGAGAAGACCGGCGTCGAGCTCGCCGTCGTGACGGTCGCCGATTTGGGCGGGGAAGAGATCGAACCGGCCGCCGTCGATCTCTTCCGGGCCTGGGGGATCGGCCGCAAGGGCAAGGACGACGGCGTGCTGATCCTCCTCGCGTGGAGGGAGCGCCGTGTCCGGATCGAAGTCGGGTACGGCCTCGAAGGCATCCTTCCCGACGGGCTCTGCGGCTCGATCATCAGGCGGGAGATGGCGCCCGGCCTGGCGGCCGGCCGCGTGGGCCCCGGCCTTCTGCGCGGCGCGTCCGCGGTCGCGGGCGTGATCGCGAAAGACCGCGGGGTCACCATCACCGGGGCGGTCGCCCCGGAGTCTGGGGAGGAGGGAGAGCGCGGACCCCCGCACGCGATCTTCCTGACCGCGCTTTTCGTCGCGCTCATCCTGAGCGCGGTCTTCCGCGCGGCTTCCGGGCGGCGCGGCTGGATGTGGACCGGGCGCGGAGGATGGTGGGACGGCCGCGGCCCGGGCGGGTACGGCGGAATGTTCGGGGGATTCGGAGGCATGGGGGGCGGATTCGGCGGCGGCGGGGGCTTCGGAGGCTTCGGCGGAGGCCGGAGCGGAGGAGGGGGCGCAAGCGGTGGTTTCTGAGCGGTCGGAAGGAAGCGGCAGCCGGAGCGCCGATGTGGCCTAGGCGATTCGACGCGCGTCGGGCGGCTCAACGCGGCGTGGACGCAGCACGTCGCGCCGTCGGGGAGAAACTTCGCGGAGCGGCGCTCTACGGCAGCGCCGTCTCGGGGGAATTTCATCCCGGGCACTCGGACGTGAACGTCGCGTTCGTGTTCTCCGCGCTCGGGACGGCGGAGCTTTCGGCGCTGAACCGCGCCTACCCGGTCTGGAGGCGCTCCCGCGTGGTGCGGCCGCTGCTTCTCTCCGAGGAATCCCTGCGTCGCTCGCTCGACTCCTACCCGCTCGAATACCTCCTCATCCGGGAAGGGCACGAGGCGATCTTCGGTGTGGACTATTTCGGACCCGTGGTGATCGATCGCGAGGAATTGCGGCTCGAGGTGGAGCGGGTCCTCCGCGCCCAGGAGCTGGGGCTGGGCTTGAGCTACGTCGCGCTCGCCGGCACGCGCGGCGGCGCGAGGCTCTGGGCGTTGCAGGCTTTGAACGCGATCGCGGCGTCGGCCTCGGGCCTCCTCTACCTCTCGGGGCGGCCGGTTCCGCGACGGAAACGCGACCTCGCGGAACACTGCGCGGCCGCGTTCGGCGTCGACGCCGCGGCATTCACTCGGCTCCTCACGCTGCGGGAGACAAAACGGGACCGCGTCGCCGCGGTCGCACTCTTGGACTCCGCATTGACAATCCTGAACCAGCTGCTCGAGTCGGCCGAGCGGATATCCGCTCCGCCCCAGAACGCCTAAGGAGGAAACCGATGGCATCGCGCGTAAATCCCTGGATCGTGGCGGGGCTCGTGGTCGGCGGACTGCTTCTCATCGTGCTTTTCATCGCAGGGTACGTGCGCGCGAGCTTCAACGAGATGGTGTCGCAGCAGGAGCAAATCAAGACCGCCTGGGCGCAGGTGGAGAACCAGCTCCAGCGCCGGTACGATCTGATCCCGAATCTGGTCGAAACCGTGAAGGGGTACGCGAAACAGGAGACCACGATATTCACCGCGATCGCAGACGCCCGCGCCAGGATCGGAAGCGCGCAGACGATTCCGCAGAAGATCGAGGCCAACAACGAGCTGTCGAGCGCCCTTGCGAGGCTCCTGGTCGTCGTGGAGAACTACCCCGTGCTCAAGTCCAGCGAGAACTTCCAGCGATTGCAGGACGAGCTGGCCGGGACGGAGAACCGGATCTCGGTGGAGCGCATGCGATACAACGAGGTCGTCCGCGCGTACAACATTCATATCCGCCAGTTCCCGGCGAACCTGATCGCGTCGGCCTTCAACTTCGAGCTGCACCCGCTCTTCGAGGCGCCCGTCAACGCGCGAACCGCGCCGCAGGTGAAGTTCTAGCGCTTCGCGATCCCGCCGGGTTGCGCTATGCTCGTGGCGTCGCGGCCACGGTGTCGACCGCGGCGAGAGTGGGAAGGGCCTCCCTCTGGAGGCCCGGGAAGTCGGTGTGAATCCGACACGGCCCCGCCACTGTGAGCGGTGACGAGAGCGGCATCAGGCCACTGGGCGTAGCCCGGGAAGGCGCCGCTTGAGAACGATCCGCGAGTCAGGAGACCGGCCCGCTCTCTCGATTCACCACGTCCTTCGAGAGGGAGGACCATGGGACCGCTCGTTTCGACTCTCCGCCGCGTTTTCGCCGCACTTCTTTTTCTCTCCCTGACTTTCTCAATCACCGGGACCGCGCTCCCGGACGATGACGAAGGGTCCCCCGCTCCTTCGGCGCCTCCCGCCGAGCCCGCGCCGGAGCGTCCCCGCTACCGGCTCGAGCCGATCGTGGTCACGCCGAACCGGCTCCCGATCCGGCTCGACCGTGTCCCCTCCGACGTCACCGTGATCTCGCCGGAGCGGCTCCTCGCCAAGCGGCCTTTCCTGATCGCGGACGCGCTTCGCGACGCGCCCGGCATCGACGTCCAACGCTCGGGCACCCTCGGGAAGCTCACGGACGTGCGCCTGAGGGGCGCCGACCCGCGCCAGACGCTGGTCCTGTTCGACGGCATTCCACTGAACGGGCCCTGGCTCGGGAGCTTCGACTTCGCGGATTTCATGGGCTCGGGTTCCAATCAGGTCGAGATCCTCGGCGGGCCGGCGTCCTCGCTCTATGGGTCGGGGGCCGTCGGCGGGGTCATCCAAATTCTGAGCGCCCCCGGCACGGGTGAAGCGAGGCGAAGCGTATTCGCGGACTACGGCGAGGGGCGGACGTTCCGGCAGGGTTTCACCTGGCAGGGCCCCGCGGGGGCCACGCGCGCCGGTCTTTCCGTGACGCGGCTCACGTCGGAAGGGTCGGGCGCGCGCGACGCGTACGCCGGATTGAACGCGCAGCTTCATCTCGAGATACCGGTCGGGAAGGAGCACCTGCGCCTGGGCGCCTTGGCGACGCAGGGGGACAAGGAGCTTCCGTTCGATTTCTTGTTCGACACGTCGGACACGACCCTCTCGCCGTTCGGCTCCCTGAAGCAGATCCGCGATCCCAACAACCAGGAGAAGGATCGCATCCTCGCGGGGAGCGTGGCGTACGAGCGGGACTTGGGAGAGCATGCTTCGCTCGAGGGCGAGGTCTCCGGTTTCGCGGGGGAGATCGAGAACCAAAATCCCCCGAACCCCCCCTCCACGACCGACTATCAAAGGACCCAGCTCGACAACAGCCGAAGCATCGCATCGATTCGGGCGCGGGTCTTCCCCGCCGATTGGCTCCGGGCGGTGCTCGGCGCGGAATACCGGACCGAGGGCGTCGACCGTCTGGACGATTCGAACTCAGGCGGGTTCGGGGGCGTCACGAGCGTCGTGGAGGACGTGCAGAGCCGATCGCTCTTCGCGCAAGCCCACTTCGAATGGGGCGGGCGCGTCGCCCTCGATCCTGGCATCCGGCTCGAGGATCATTCGCGCTTCGGATCGTACGGGATTCCGCGCGTCGCGCTCGGCGTGCATTTCCCCGGGACGGGAATCAAGCTCCGCGGGGGGTACGGCCGCGCGTTCGTGGCGCCGACGCTCACCGACCTTTTCTACCCGGGGTTCGGCTCGCCGACGCTCAGGCCGGAGCGCTCCCGCACCTGGGAAGCGGGCGTGGACGGATCGTGGCTCGAAGGACGCGCGACCGCGAAAGCGACATGGTATGCGACGCGTTTTCGCGATCTGATCCAGTCGAACTCGTTCTTCGTCGCGGACAATGTCGGGAGCGCTCGAATCGAGGGGGAAGAATACGCGGCCCGCATCTCGCCGTCGAACAGGCTTTGGATCCAGGCGCGCGCCGCCCGCCTCCTCGGCAAGAACCTCGTGACGGGGGCGCGTCTGGCGAAGCGACCGGCGTGGCGCGCGGGCGTCTCGCTCGAGGGCGAGCCCGCGCGGGGCCTGATCGCGATCGCCGATTGGTGGTGGAGCGC
>VBOW01000033.1 GCA_005893275.1 Candidatus Eisenbacteria bacterium
CGCGCTGGACCGGAAGTACGCCGACGTGAAGGGGTTCCCGGCCCGAGGCAGAGAGTTCCGGATAGGGCTCACGATGAATCCGTAATTGCATGTGGGGTAACACCCCGAACGGTTATATCCTTAAACGAGTTTCTGCGGCGCATCGCGCCCACGAGTTCCAATCGCTCGTTTTTCCCCGATCTCTCCGTTGTTGCGTTCTGGGAGGATCGGCGGACGGCGTTCTCCTATCCGGTCCCCCATCGGGGAAACGGGGCGAGTCTTCATGGGAGGGTCGTCCGATGTATGCCCGAATTCCGGTCACCCTGGCTATTCTTTTGCTCTTCCTCCTCGCAGGGGCCACGAATTCGGAAGCCGGACCATCCGCCGCGGATCGAGCGAACGAGGTCACGCTCGCGCAGAGTCCCTCGGAGCGCGCGCGAGCCGTGAGCGGCCCGGTCCTGATCGCGCCCGCACCGATGTCCGTTCCGCAGGGGACGACCGCGGACCAGTACCTCTACGCGACGGACGGGGACGGGGACCCGATCACGTTTTCCAAGACGTTCGGCCCGTCCTACATGACCGTAACCACGATCTATCCGAGCCACGGCTACGCCACGGGAAACGTGCACTTGGCGCCTTCCTTCGATGACGTGGGCACGGCAACCGGCGGGATCGCGGCGAGCGACGGGTCCTCCGCTTCTACCGCGACGCTCGACATCACCGTGACCCCCAACCGGGCGCCGATCCTGGACCAGCCGTCCCCGATGAGCGGAGGGGTGGGCCAGACGATCGACCAGACCCTGACCGCGACCGATCCCGACCGGAATCTCCTCTC
>VBOW01000034.1 GCA_005893275.1 Candidatus Eisenbacteria bacterium
CACGGCTCCGCAGATCGATTCCGTCGACACGCTCTTCGTGACCCCGGGGTCGACCGTCGACCGTTCGGTATTCGCGAGCGACGCGGACGGAGACCCGATCACCTTTTCCAAGGTCTTCGGTCCCGCCTGGATGACCGTTTCCACGGCGAGTCCGGGGTCGGGCTCCGCAACCGGGAACATCCACCTGACCGTTCCCCCCGCGAACTGGAACGGCAGGTACGGTGCCGCGGTCGCCGCGAGCGACGGAGCGCTTGAAGCGCAGACCACGTTCACGATCGTCGTCCACGCGATTCCGAACAACCCACCGATCCTGAGCCAGCCGGCCGACATGACGGTCTTGCTCGGCGAAGTGGCGGAGCAGAAGGTCACCGCGACCGACCCCGACGGCGATCGCGTGGACATCTGGAAGATATCGGGTCCGGAGTACGTAACCCTCGTCACTGATATCCCGCGAAATGTCCCGTGGAAAGGAACCGCAGTCATTCAAGCTACTCCGGGGGCCGGCGACCTGGGGTCGGCCGGCGTCACGATCCGGGCGACCGATAATTGGGAGGGGTTGGCCGACACGAAGTCCTTCACGGTCACCGCGGTTGCCGGGGATTTCCCGCCCCCGTGCGCGCCGAGCACTTTCATCCCCCGGACGAACAGCTTCGGATCTGACGCTTCGTTCGGATCCACGACGGAGGTCCAGTCGGCGGACCTGAACGGGGATGGGGTGCTCGACTTGGTTGCCGAGATGCCGCAAGCCGGACGGGTGGTCGTGGCCTTGGGTGCCGGGGACGGCACGTTTGGAGCGTCCACCGATCTAATTGCGGGGAGTTGGCCCGTTTCGGGGGCGATCGCGGATTTCGACCGGGACGGGATCCTGGACATCGCGATCCTGAATTCCGACCTCGTTGGCTTGTATTCGGGAGGCGCCTCCATCTTTCTCGGGGACGGCACCGGAGGGTTCGGCCCGAAGCAGAATTTCAGGTGGGGTCGCGGTTCGTCATCCGCATCCATCGTCGCGGCGGATGTGAACCGCGACGGCAACATTGATCTCGTGACGGCGAACAAACAATTCGGCAGGTTCTCGGTCCTGCTTGGAGGAGGCGACGGAACCTTCGTCTGGAAATATACCTCGTACG